>NZ_JBPJUQ010000011.1:0-200747 GCF_051192615.1 Streptosporangium sp. G11 | reverse complement strand
GCATACCGAACACGACGACGGCAGATCACTAGGTGGGCAGGCACCAGCTCGGACCGGTCTGGGGATAGGCATCCAGCGCCCTCGCCAAGTCAGGCTCTGCAACTGGCGCCTGCTCACAACATGCGATTAGCCGCCAACTAGCGGCGCGGTCCTGTTCTAGGAAGTCCCGAGCTGGGGTTTCGCCTCTCAGCCGTGCGTGTTCTCGGAGGTCATGGCCGTCTCCACTTCCGAGAGCACGATCTTCTCGGAAGTCCCGTGACCTGCGCAGATCAGCTCACCTTGGGGCTGGGGACACATTCGGGAGGAGGACGCCATCACCGACCGCTGCGGGCTCGGCCGGAGGTAGTCGTGAAGCACCACCACAGGTCGGCCGGTGATCAGTCAGCTGGAGGTACGTCATGAAGGTCGGCTACAAGACGGCCGGAGGCGCGTTATGAAGCCCCATCCATTACGCGGCCGGGCGCTCTTCCTGCTCTGGCTGGCGAGTTTCTGCACCGAGGCCACACGGTGGGCCCTGCTCATCGCCCTCCCCCTGTACGCGTTGTCGATCACCGGGTCGGCGCTCGTCACCTCCACGGTCGCCATGGTCGGGCTGCTGCCGAGTCTGCTGCTCACCCCGCTGGCCGGCATCCTGGCCGACCGCTGGAACCGCTCCCGCTTCATGGCGAGCCTGACGATCGCCCGAGCGCTCCTGCTCCTCCCCCTGCTGCTCGTCCACAACGGTGACCGCCTCTGGATCGTCTATGTCGTCGTGGCCGCCGAAGCGGGGCTCACCGCGATGTTCGAGTCGGTGAAGAACGCCATGGTGCCGTCCGTGGTCGACGAGGATCAGCTCGTCACCGCGAACGCGGCCATCAGCCTCAACAGCAACCTGGGCCGCCTGGTCGGCAGCCCGGTCGGCGGGGTCGTCCTGGCCTGGGCGGGGCTGCCGGGGGTGGTCGTCGCGTCGGTCGCGCCGCTGGTCGTGACCGTGCTGTTGGTGCTCGCGCTGCCGGGCGCGAAGATCCGGACGGTCCGGGCGGAGGATCCGGTGGTGTTCTGGCAAGGTGCGTCGGCGGGGTTGCGGCTGATCCGGCGCAGCCCGGTGTTGCGGGCCGTCGCGGTGGTGCTGGGATTGCTGGCGCTCGCGCAAGGGCTGTTCGTGATCCTGTTCCTGCTGTTCGTCACCGGGCCGCTCGGCGCGGGTGAGTCGGAGGCGGGGCTGCTGCGCGGGGTGCAGGCGGTGGGCGGGCTGCTCGGTGGTGCGCTGACCGGATATCTGGCCCGAAAACTCGACGTGCGCCGTCTGACGGCCTTCAGCCTGCTCGCGTTCGGGCTGGTCAGCCTGGCCATCTGGAACTCCCCGGCGCTGACGACCGCGATCTGGTTCTACGCGGGGCTGTTCACGCTGAGCGGGGCGCCCTCGGTCTGGGTGATGGCCGGGTGGTTGTCGGTGGCGCAGCAGGCGACCCCGGATGAGTTGCGCGGGCGAGTGATGAGCGCGATGTTCGCGCTGTCGGACGGGTTGCAGGCGCTCGGGCTGATGCTGGCGGGTGTGCTGGCGGGGCTGCTGCCGATGCCGGTGCTGCTCAACGGGCAGGCGGTGGTGTTCTTCCTGGCGGCGTTGCTGTTCTGGCGGATGCTGGCGGTGCCGGAGCCCCGGTTGGCACGCTCGTCGGATACAAGCCGGTGAAGCAGTCCAGGTCAGCGACTTTTACTCGGAGGCGGTTGGTGCTGGGTCGTTTCAACTTCCCCGTACGCGTGAGAGGGAAGTACTTTCGTTCTTCCCTGCACACCCTGCACACGTGTCCTCAGCCGGGGGCGGGCCCGTGGAAGCTGGGGATTGCGTGAATTTGGGATCGGTATTTGACGTGATCGGCGCCCCCGTCGCCCGCCTGCGCGGCGGTTTACCTCGGAGGGCGGAAGGTCAGAACATCACGGCGCGCCGGGCGATCACGAGCCACACCGCGATCGGCGGGCCGAGCACCGCAATCACCACGTACAGGTTGAAGCGTTCCTCATTGTCATCGGAGATGGACTTCTCGCGAGACCACGTGTATGCCGTGAACCCGGTTGACGCGCTGCTGATCAGGAGCGCCACCACCGCGAACCACAGGCTGACAGACAGCTGCATGCGTCCCATGGGTGTCGTGTAGTCCTTGGCCAGGTCGTCGTACCCGAAAATCCAGCCGAGGGCGGAGAGGATCATCAGGCCCCCGACCCACGGCGCGATGTAGGGCAGGACAGGGATGATGTCGCGCGCGTAGTTCGCAACCGGGGTGTCGGGCGGCGAGGAGGGGCGCGCTTCCTCTGCCTGCGGATCCCCGACCTGCGGATCGGGGATCGGATGGGACTCTGGGGCGCGGTGCTGATGGGGCGCTGCGGGCGGCGGTTCGGCGGGGGCGTCGTGGGGCGGCTGTGCAGGGCCGGGGGAAGGCGCCGGCTCGACGATCGTGGCGCGCGAAGGCGACGGGGGAGGCGAGTTCTCGGCCGGGCCCGTCCGTTGGGGCGTCGCCTGGTTGCGTGAATGACGTAGCTGCAGCCAGGCGAGGTAGACCTGTGCAACACCGATTGCGATCGTGACAACCAAACTGATCATGGCTAAGTCCACCGCGCCAGCGTGCCGCCGATCTCGGGGCATCGCAAGCGGGACGGTTTGACGTGGAACGAGCGGCGGCCATGCCGCTGCCCAACTCTGCCCTGCGCCACCTCTTCGTCCCGCTGGGGATGCGGACAGGCCCGCCCCGCCGTACTCGTCCGTACGGGCCAGGTCCAGGCCATGCCAGGTGCGCGCGTAGTTGGGGTTCCGGACTGGTGGGCTCGCCGAAAATCCAACGGATATACCCCTGACCTGTTCGGATGTGAGGGCGTCGTATGGCTGGTGTGCCGGTTGGTGGGTGCGGCGGGCTGGGCTGAAGATGCCGCTGACCTCGCCGGAGTGCTCCACGTCGACGCTGGCGAAGCGATATCCGTTGGATTTTCCGCTGTTGCTACCGGGCCCCCTGGCAGCATGCCGGGCGCGTTGACCCGCTCCTGCTGAACCTCCAAGACGCCGGTGAAAAGGTCGCTTGGGTCGGCTGCGGCGAGCCGGCCCGTACTCGCCGGGGATGAGCGGCTTGGGGCTTCATGTCGAGCCGGTAGGCCACGTTCTCGGCCCGCGGCCCGCGGGACAGGGAAGCGGTCAGGCGCACGGCGTCGGCGATCGGGTCCGTCTCGAGCAGGGTGTTCTCGGTCGTGAGGTGCTGGGCTTGGCAGGTCGCGAGCGCGGTCATTCGGTTGGCCGCAGAATGCTCGCGCCGGGCGGTGTAGCGACTGATGACCGGTGCTTGGTCCGGGAGGTCCGGCCGCTCAGCTCGCCGGGTAGCCGTCCTCCAGGTAGGCCACCGTGCCGTCGGCCAAGGCTCGCAGGGCGGCGGCGACCTGCCGGCCCAGCGGCGCCGGCACCCACCGCGCCACCTGGTCCGGGTCGACGAACTCCCAGTCGGCCAACTCGTCGGCCGGTAGCCGGATCGCGGAGATCTGCGCGGGGTCGAGCACGCCGCCGTCGTACAGGAGGATCAGCCCGTCCGGCCAGCCGGGCCGGGCCGGGATCCAGTCGACCGTCAGCACGCGGCCCACCGGCCGATCCAGGCCGAGTTCCTCGGCCACCTCCCGCCGGCACGCGGCCAGGGGAGACTCACCGGCGTCGACGGCCCCGCCGGGCACCTCCCACTGCGGTTTGTAGACCGGATCGACCAGCAACACCGCCCCCGCCGCATCGCGGATCAACGCACCCGCGGCCATCCACTTTCGCGCCAGCGACGCCGCGTACGGATCCAGCGGCACCGCGGTCGGCTCCTGCATCGTCACAGATGTGACCGTAGCCCGCCGCCCCGCCCGTGGCCAGGATCAGGAGGGACGCGGGGGCCGAGCCCGTCTGGACCGTCGCACCCCGGATGAGGCGACGGTCTCGCCCCAGTCGTAGGTGGTCATATAGGGGTGGCACACGAGCGTGGACATGGGGCCGATGCCCCGGAGCAGACCGCTCCTCGACGATGCTCACATGAGCGTGACCGTCTTCGGCCTGTCGCCTGCGGAGCTCTCGGCCTTGGTGGCCGCCGTCGTGCTGGTGTCGGCCCGCTGGCTGCCGCCCGGCGCTGGCTGGTGCGGCGGTCCTCGCGGTGTCCACGGTCGCGCTAGTCATGGTCGGGATCGGCTGGCAGCTCATCCTCGCAGGCGGGGCCATCGCGCTGGCGTTCGCCGTCTCCCCGCTGCTGAGATGGCGTGGCGGGCGCGGCGGTGGCAGGCCATGCCGGGATCGGCAGCTTACCTGACCCTGATCCTCGAGGGCGCGGCTGCGGCGTGGGCGCTGCCCATGCCGGTGTTCCCGGAACCGCCGGGCTCCTTGGGGCGGCGAACGTCACCGGTTGGTAGCGCTATTGGTTGTTCGGTTGTTCCCCAAGGCTGGTCTACGCCGAATCCAACATCTGGCACGCCCTGGACCAGCCCGCCTTCCGACATCAACCTGTCTGATCACGCTCTGCTACTGAAATGTAACGGCACCCTTCATTGCTGGGCGCGGGCGAGCCATTGCTGCTTCTGCAAGTCCCGGCACAGACCGGTAAGGAGATCGGCGGTCACCGGGTCGAGGGTGGGGTCGCCCAGCCGCGACGCCGCGGCTGCGGCGACGCGTCCCAGGCCGGCGTCCATGGCGGTGAGTGCCTCGCCGGTGGTGAGCACGCCGCAGGGCAGAGACTGCAGGGTGTTGCGTTCGCTCAACGTCTTGCTGCTGGCGTCCGGCCAGCCGCCCAGGGTGGCCATGCGTTCGGCCAGTGTGTCGGTGTGGGCCCGCAGGGTGTCCGCAAGCCCGTCGAGCCACTGGTGTACGGGCAGGAACGTCGCGCCGCGGACGTTCCAGTGTGCCTGCTTGGCCTGAGAGGTCAGCTCGGCGACGTCGATGAGCACCTCCTGCATCGCGACGATCGCCAGGTTGTCGAACTGAGTGGTGGTCATGCGTTTGCGTCCTTGCCTTACGGCATGACGCCGACCGGCTGGAATCCGGCGCGGGAGCCGTTGACGTCGGCCAGGCGACCCTCGCTCTTGTCCGCGCTCTCATCGCCTCCGTCATCACCGCCGACCGCACCCGCCGCGCAATCGCCGACGAGACGCTTCTGGTGCGGGTCCTGGCCTACATCCGGGCTCACCTGGCCGACCCGGACCTCACCCCGGCCCGGATCGCCGCCGTCCACAACATCTCCCTGCGTTCCCTCTACCGGTTATGCGAGGAGGGTGGCCTCAGCCTCGAACAGTGGATCATCCGCCGCCGCCTTGACGGCGCCCGCCGCGACCTGACCGCCCCCGAACACGCCCACCGCACCATCGACGCCATCGCCCGCGCCTGGGGATTCACCAGCCCAGCCCACTTCACCCGCAGATTCCGCCACGCCTACGGAACTGCCCCGCGCGCCTGGCGCGCTACTGCGGCGCCGACCACCGGAGACTGACATGCTCCTGCTCGACACCGACGACCTCCCCCTCGGCGACCGGGTCGACGCCTTCTACGCTGTGGCGACCGCCGAGGCCGGCACCTGCGGCATCGAGCACGAGCTCGACGCGGGCCACGGGTTCCGCAAGCGCATCGCCGCCTGGCGCTTCGGCCCGGTCACGCTGTTCCGCAACCAGGGGTCGGGCATGCGGTACTGGCAGACTCCCATCTGCGCCAGGACTCCTGGAACACCGTCTCGGTCCTCACTCAGCCCCACGGGCGGGGCGGCTTCGGCTGGAACGGCCAGCAGCGCAACCTCACCGCTCGCGATCTCGCCATCGCCAGCAAATCCACCGGCCCCTGGGAATGCCGCTGGTCCGGCACCGGCCAGAGCCTGGGCCTCATGCTGGACGCCGACCTGCTCGGCCTGCCCGACCACCTGATCCGCACCGCGATCGCCCGCACCCCCACAGCGACATCACCCCCCTCCTGCTCTCGCACCTGCACAGCCTCAACGCCGATGCCGACCGCCTGGCCGCCGAACCCGGTGCCGCCGCCCTCGGCGACACCGTCCTCGCCCTCCTGCGTGCCCTCATCGCCTCTACCACTGCCGACTCCGCTCGGCACGATGTCGCAGAACAGACCCTCTTCACCCGGATCCTGGCCTACATCCGGGCTCACCTGGCCGACCCCTACCTGACCCCCACGCAGATCGCCGCCACCCACAACCTCACCCTCCCCGCCTTCCGCCGGCTCTGCGACGACAACCACATCGACCTCGAGCAGTGGATCGCCCACCTCCGTCTCGACGGCGCCCGCCGCGACCTGACCGCGCCCGAACACGCCCACCGCACCATCGACGCCATCGCCCGCGCCTGGGGATTCACCAGCCCAGCCCACTTCACCCGCAGATTCCGCCACGCCTACGGAACCACTCCTCGCGCATTCCGCCGCTCCTGTGATCACGACCAGAGCTCTATCTCAAGAACTGGCCGAGCACCACCGACATGAAGCCGTCGGGACCATCCCCGCAGGCGCGGGGCCGACGCCACACCCCGGAAAGTCGCAGCCTGGTCAATCGGACCATCCCCGCAGGCGCCTGCGGGGATGGTCCCTGGGAGGTGGTCCCGATGACCCACCACGTGGAGTGCGTGGCCCTGCTGGTCAGCGAGACCATCTAGGCCCTGACCCGGGAAAACGCGCAAAGAACCCACGCGTGGCCGGCCCGGCGATGAGCGTGTGACCTACGTGGCGGAGTGATCAAGCTCGGTCAAGCCGAAGCCGAGCTGGCTGTACAGCTCCAGCTGATCGTAGTATTCCCGTTGCGCAACGATCATGCCGTTTTCGACATGGTACGCACATGAAGTGCGGATGGTGATGCGACGTCCGGTTCCTTCCACCTCACGCCCGTCAGGCAGAAGAAAAGGCCCCGTGTGGGTGCCGATGACCGTCCATTCCGTGACCACGGGATCGCCGCAGGCGACTTCGAGCCACGCCGTCTTGTGAAAGTCCGGGAAGCCCTTGAAGAACTGCTCGTAGAACCAGGCGATCTGCTCATGCCCTTCTGCCACGCCCATCGGCGTGACGAGAACAGCGTCCGGTCTGTAGTACTGGAGCACTTGGTGCAGATCGTGAGCGTTGATCGCTTCGGACAACCGGTTTTTGAGCTCCCAGGGTTCAGGCATGGAAGTGGTCCTTCGCTGATGCGGAACGAGGCATCGGGCTCGCCAAGGGCTCCGAGGTCATCGGGATGACAGATGTGGCGGCGCTGAGGCGGCATCAAGTCGGGGCCGGCAGCCTCGGCGGCGTTCCTTCAAGGCTATCCAGCATGGGGTCAGTCACTGATCCGGATGGCGTTGTATATACGTCACAAAAAGTGTCGCGGTTTCCCGACCGGCCCATAGAGCTGCCAGCAAGGCAAAGGGTGCGATCCCCCTCTGATCACCATCCTCGCCGTCGCCGGGATCATCTGCGTTTTCACCCCCGACGCTCCCGCCCCGCGGCCGCCGGCTCGGCGGCCACGCCCTCCTCGGGGGTGCCGGCCGGGGGAGAGGTCCGGATCCCGTACTCGGAGGAGACGTTGCGGTGAAAGTGGTTCCATCGCATGGTGTCGGTCCGGGTCCACCAGAACGAGGTGAGCGCGACCGGTGAGCTCCCGGTTGCGGCTGCCGGCGGCACCCACTTCGAGTACCAGGACGCGTCCCCCGCCATCCTCGCGAAGGTCGAGCGCATCACCGCCCTGGCCGAGCGGCACGGTATCGGCGTCAAGGCCGCCGCCCTGCAGTTCAGCCTCGCTCACCCGGCCGTCGTGGCCGTCATCCCCGGCTCCTCACATCCAGAGCGCATCGCCGAAGACCTCGCCGCGCTGGACGAGCACGTCCCCGCCGCGTTCTGGACCGCCCTGCGCGAGGAAAAACTGATCGCCCCCGACGCTCCCGTGCCCACCGGCTGATCGAGGAGATCATCATGGCCACCGCCACCGCGACGATCGACCTGCCCGCCTCGCCCGACCAGGTCTGGCGGCTCATCGGCGGCTTCGGCTCGCTGCCCGACTGGCTGCCGTTCATCCCTGCCGGCGATCTGGACGAAGGCGGCCGCGTCCGGCATCTCACCACAGCGGACGGTAAGACGATCGTCGAACGCCTGGAGCATTTCGACGACCAGGCCCGCAGCTACACCTACACCATCGTCCAGGCGCCCTTCCCGGTCGGCGACTACCACTCCATCATCGCGGTGCGCGAAGGCGCCGATGCCGGCCACGCGCGGGTGGAATGGTCGGGCACCTTCACCCCGAAGGGCGTCACCGACGAAGAGGCCGTCGAACTGTTTTGTGGCATCTACACCGGCGGCCTCGCCGCGCTCGAACAGACCCTCGGCACCTGAACGCTGCTCACGCAGGCTCCAAGCCGGGTACGGCGCCGCGAACCGTGGAGGTTCGCGGAGGTTCCTGGCCTGTGGGGTCGTGCGGCGCGGCCGGGGCCGGAACGGCTGGGAGACGACGCCGGGCTCTGCGCCGCGACGGCTCCGTGGCCGTTCACAGCATGGTCGCGGCGCGCCCGGCGAGGATGTCCCCGCGGGCGAGCTGCACCTCGCGGGCCTTGCGGGCCGCGTACCACAGCAGCGGCCGCACCGTCGCGTGCACCCTCAGCACGTCCTCGACCTCGGTCCCCTCGCCGTCCGCGGTCAGCCTGTACCGGAAGCCGAGCCGCACCCCGCCGGGGCTGTCCACCTCGCCCTCGACCGCCTCGCCGGTGGCGCGTAACGTCACCTCGATCAGGTTGTCGTATTTCACGAAGCCGAAGAAGTGGAACCGCTCCACCGACACGAACCGGGACTCGCCGGACGCCTGGCGCACGTCGCGCACCGCCACCACGAGCGGTGACAGGCCGACATGGCTTGAGGGCTCACTGAGGTGCGCGAGCACCGCGGACGGCGGGGCAGGGACATGGAAGACGTTGCGGAGCGTGGTCTGCGGCATGGTTCACCTCATGGTCGTCGAAGGATGCGACCGGTACGTCGACATCGCGCGGTCATGATCACCGGGAAGGTCGTACCCACCGGGACATCGGCCCGTACGAGTACGCCGGTCCGGCGCTGGAAGGGGTGACGACGACTGATCGCGTTCCCCGGCCGTACCGGGCCTCGGTGGCGATGTCAGAGGCCCGGCACGCTACCGGCCTGATGTCCCTCTGACCCGATGGGCGCGGTCGATCTACCGGTGGCCGCCCTTGTGGAACCGGCCACGCACCGCTGCCGCCGCCGCGCCGCCAAGACATTCGCTCGTCCGCTTGCAGGCGTTCATCATGATCCTTTTCTGGGTGGTCGGCGCCCGGCCGGTGGCCAGGTCGTGCGGGAAGCCTCCGGTCGTGGCCGGCGGGCGCGCTGCCGGCTGCGACGGATCCTACGCGGGGCCTGGTCGGATCGCCCGGCCGCCGCCGAACGCCTTCACCCGGCAGTCGTCCTGGATCTTCTCGATGTCGACGTCAGGTCCGGGGACGCTCTCGTACCGCCAGCTGATCGTGTTCGGGTCCGAGCCGGTGGGCGGGACGAGGTGAACGTCGAACCCGTGATCCCGCAGGCATCCGGCCTCGATCCGGACGCTCTCGGCGTAGTGCGGGTTCTGTTTGGGGTCGAGTTCCGGCGGCAGCAGCGGCCGCAGGCTCTCGCACGCCCGCCGCGCGGCCTTCTCTGCCTTCTCGGGCCAGATGCCCTTGCTCGGCATGCCGTGCTCTTTCAGGCAGGTGGCGTAGGCCAGGCGATATTTCCGGACCTCGGCGGCGGTGCTGTCCAGGCGCAGCTGGGATCGGGCCGGGGGCTTCGCCGCGGTCGGCGCCTCACTCGGCGCGCTGCTGGGGGCGGGGGCCGCGGAGGCCGCGGCGATGCCGCCGGTGGCGGCCGACGCGGCACCGCAGGCGGCGAGCAGGCCGCAGGCCAGGGCCGCGACGGCGAGCTTCACGGGGGTCGGAGCCGGGGCGGCGATGAGGCGATCGGTGGAATGTCTCATGCCGGAGAAGAATGGCCGGGCGATGTCAGGAAGTTGTCAGGAACCCTTAGCGATCACGTGAGGCGTTTTCCGGCCGGGTGCGGTCCGGCACGAGGCGGTCCCCTCCGGGCTTACCATCGCCGGTTATGGGGTCATATGTCCTGGTCGCCGAGGATGACGTGAAGCAGGCGGAGCTGATCCGGCGCTACCTGGAGCGGGAGGGCCACCGCGTCGTCGTCGTGCACGACGGGCGTGCGGCCCTGGACGCCGTACGCCGACAGGAGCCCGACCTTCTCGTGCTCGACGTGATGATGCCCAAGGTCGACGGGCTGGACGTGTGCCGCATCCTGCGCGCGGAGTCGGACGTCCTGATCCTGATGCTGACCGCGCGCTCCACCGAGGATGACCTGCTGCTCGGCCTCGACCTCGGCGCCGACGACTACATGACCAAGCCCTACAGCCCGCGCGAGCTGATGGCGCGCGCCCGCACGCTGCTCAGGCGCGTCCGCAAGGTCCCCGCCGGGCCGGGCCCGACTCGCGCGCCGGTGTTGCGGGCCGGAGCGCTGGTCGTGGATCCGGACCGGCACGAGGTCAGCGTGGACGACATGCGCATCGAGTGCACCCCCGGCGAGTTCGAGGTGCTGGAGCTGCTGGCCACACAACCCGGGCGGGTGTTCACCCGAGAGCAGATCCTCAGCCACCTCCACGGGTTCGATCGCTACATCACCTCCAGAAGTGTGGACGTGCATGTGATGAACCTGCGCAGGAAGATCGAGCCGGAGCCGCGCAGACCGGTACGGCTGGTCACGGTCTACGGGGTGGGCTACAAGCTGGTCGACGGCGCCACGGGGACCACGGAGATCACGGAGATCACGGAGGCCACTGAGGCCGCGAAGGGCTCCGACGATGCGATCTGACGTGCCGCTGCGCCGCAGCCTGCTGCTCCGGCTGCTCGCGGTGTCCGTGCTGGTCTCCGTCTGCTCCATCGCGGCGACCGCCTGGCTGACCGCGCGGAGCACCACCGTGGCGATCGAGCGGGAGCAGGGCCGGGCGCTCGCCGACGACGCCCGTACCTACGACACCCTGCTCGGTTACGCGGCCACCCACCCCGGCTGGGACGGCGCGGAGCAGATCGTGCGCCGCCTGGCGAGCGAGACCGGCCGCCGGATCACGCTCACCGACCAGCAGCGCACGCCGCTCCTCGGCTCCGATGCCGGGCCGCCCACGCTGCCCGCCAAGCCGGCCGCGGTCATCGACCCCCTGGCCGTCGACACCGTCTTGGCGGCCGGGGCGGGCCCCGGCGACCACATCGACTCCCGCGCCGTCGGACCCTACCGGCTGCCCCGCCACGAGCGTGCCGAACTGCGCTCCGCCGCCCAGCGGCGCGTGGCCTGCCTGCGCGACGGTTTCGGCGCCGCCGTGACGATCACCGACGGTCCCAGCGGACGTCCCGTGCTCGACACCACCGACGCGCAGCCGTACGCCAGGACCAGGTGCGCCAGCCCCGTCCTGGAACGGCCGACGGCCACCGAGCGCAAGGCCCTCGCGGCGCTCGGCAAGCTCGTCAGCACCTGCCTGGCCCGGCGGGGCGAGCCTGCGGTGCAGCTCAATCCGGACTTCACCTGGACGCGGATGCCCGCGCCCGCCTCGCCGGGAACCCGTCCGGCGACGGGCAGGGCCGCAGCCGTCGTCCCCGACTGCCTCTCCAGCGGCCGTCGCGAGCAGCTCGCGCCGTACGTCGCGCCGCCCGCACTGCTGTTCATCAGCAGCCGCGACAGCGGCGCGTCGACCATCTTCGACCTGTCGCCGGCCAACCAGGCCCGCATCGCGGGCGTGGCGGCGCTGGTCCTGCTGATCACCGTGACCGCCACCGTCATCGCGGGCAGCCGCCTGAGCAGGCCGCTGCGGGAGCTGACCGACGCCGTGCGCCTCATGGAGGAGGGGAAGGCCGCGCGGGTCACGGTGACGGGACGGGACGAGATCTGCCGGCTCGCCGCGGCCTTCAACGCCATGTCGGAGCGGCGAGAACGGCTGGAGGAGCTGCGCAGGGCGATGGTCAGCGACATCGCCCACGAGCTGCGGACCCCGCTGAGCAACATCCGAGGCTGGCTGGAGGCGACCGAGGACGGAGTCGTCGCCCTGGACCGGGAGCTGGCGTCATCCCTGCTGGAAGAGGCCCTGCTCCTCCAGCACATCATCGATGACCTGCAGGACCTTGCGGTGGCCGACGCGGGCGAGCTGAGACTGCGCCGGGAGCCGGTCAACGTGGCCGACCTGCTCGCCCAGGTCGCCACCGCGCACCGGGGAGGCGCGGAGGCCGCCGGCGTCACGCTCACCACGCGGGCCGACGGCGAATCGCGACTGCTCGCCGACCCCGTACGGCTACGCCAGGCGGTGGGCAACCTGGTGTCCAACGCGGTACGGCACACCCCGCCGGGCGGCGCCGTCACCCTGCTCGCCCGCCATGAGGGCGACGGCGTGATGATCGACGTCGCCGACACCGGCACCGGGATCACCGCCGAGGACCTGCCCCTGATCTTCGAGAGGTTCTGGCGGGTGGAGAAGTCACGCAACCGGCGGACCGGAGGCGGCGGGCTCGGCCTGCCCATCGCCCGCAAGCTCGCCGAGGCCCACGGGGGCACGTTGCAGGCGACCAGCGTCCTCGGCCGAGGTTCGACCTTCACGCTCTGGCTGCCCGCCGCGCGCTGAACCGGTCGCCCAGCGGGCCGCGGTGGTCACCAGGCCGATCGCCGGGGCGCCCGATGTCCCAGGCGCGGAGCGCCTGCCCGGCAGGGGCGCTTTTTCGGGGTGAGCGGCGGAGCGCATCGGCTCGTCCACCGGCCACCGCATCATCGCCATCAGCCGCGGCGAACCCGGGATCGGCCAATCCACGCCGTGCCCCGGACCACCACCCGCCACGCCGGCTTGCCGGCATTGCCGGGGCAGCGCACCTGACATGACTGAAAACCTCTGAATGCCGGTGAGGCGAGTATGAACTCACCTTACTTAAATCACATGATCGACTACTTGGGGTCACACTCTGATAATGCGGGCAGCTCCCGGATTGAGGCCCGCGAAAGCACTCGCGAGAAGACGCACCATAGAGCCGCAATATGGAGAACCGGTAGCTCCTCGCCTTCGGCGATCCATGCTCACCTTGAGGTGCTCTCCCCATCCGACGGATTCGTGAGGAGACTCCCACAGTGAAAATCCGCAGACTCCACACCGCGGTCGTACTCGCGGCGGCGGTGGGCATCGGCGCCCTGGCCGCCGCCGCGCCCGCTTCCGCCGCCGCTCAAACCAGCGCGTCCGAGCCCTGGATAGTCGTTTACGGCCCCTACCCCACCTTGGAGGAGTGCGTGGCGGAGCGGGAAATCGTCCTCCTGTACGGTGACCCGACCGGCCCCTGCTCGGGTTCCCCCTCATTCGGCTACCGCTTCAGGGTGTACATCACCTGAGAGACCCCGACGGGCGTGGGAGCGGCGTGGAATCCCGTCGGTACGGCCGTACGTCGAAGGCCCCGCCGTTCCAGCATGCCGGGCGGAAACTCGAAGAAGCCCCGCCACCCGAACTTCCCTTCTAGTGGTCGTCGCAACACCCCTGGCCAGGGGATGCGATGGACTTCGAGAGCAGGCCCTCAAGGACTTTCACCAGGCGATGGCGAACTTCTTCGGTAAAACCCACCGGCGGCCCACCTGGCGTAGCCGGGGACGCGGCGAGGGTTTCCGGATCGTCGCGGTCACATCCGGTGATGTGCGCCGGGTGTCGCGCAACGTCGGCGAGGTGAAGATTCCGAAGGTGGGGTGGGTGCGGTTTCGCTGGTCACGCCCCGTCGCGCAGGCGAAGTCCTACCGGGTCACCCGGGATGCGGCCGGTCGCCGGCATGTCGCGTTCGCCGTGATCCCCGAACCGATTTCCGTAACGGGTGCGGGTGGGGTCGTCGGGGTGGACCGGGGCGTGACGGTCAGCGCGGCACTGTCCACGGGTGAGCTGCTGAGCGTGCCCGCCCTGCGCGACACCGAGAAGGAACGGCTGCTGAGGCTGCAGCGTAAACTCGCCAGAGCTAAGCGCGGATCGAAGCAGCGCGCGAAGGTGAAGCTCGCCGTCGCTCGTCTGAAGGCTCGTGAGGCCGATCGGCGCAAGGACTGGGTGGAGAAGACCTCGACCGATCTGGCGCGCCGTTTCGAGGTGATCGCGGTCGAGGATCTGAAGGTTTCGGCGATGACCCGCTCTGCTCGCGGCACGCTCGAGGCGCCGGGTCGTAACGTTCGGCAGAAGGCGGGCCTGAACCGGGGCATCCTCGCCGCCGGCTGGGGGCGGCTCGTGACCCGGCTGGAGCACAAGGCTCCGGGCCGGGTTCGGAAGATCGATCCGCGTTTCACGTCGCAGACCTGCAACGCCTGTGGGCACCGTGCCGGGGAGAGTCGCGAGAGCCAAGCGCTTTTCTTGTGCGTGGCCTGCGGGCATCGGGTCAACGCCGACGTGAACGCGGCGCGGAATTTTCGAGATACCGCCGCGGGGCACGCGGTGGCTGCGCGGGGAGGCTTGCCGTTGGGCGGGCCGGTGAACCGCGAACCTCAACGCGACCTCCTCCTGATGGGCTAGGTGCCGTTGGAATCCCCCGCCCTCAGGCGAGGGAGGATGTCAAGGAGTAGGCCGGTACGACTCTGATCGTCACCGCCGCCGCGGACGCGGCCGGTGCGGGCGAGACCACGGCCAGGGCCGCCGCCGAAGCGGCCACCATCGCGACGCGTACCGCCTTGATGTGCGCCCTCATCTTCTTTGATTCCTTTCCGCGTGCGAAATACGTCCACAAGGACGGCGCAGCCGCCACCGGGCATGGCGGGGGCGGCACCGGCTCGACCCGGGCAACACCGAATCCTTCACCATCACCCTGCGCCGCGCCCTGTCCTTCGTCTTTCCCATCGCGCCGGCCGAAGGCCCGCGGGAGCGATGACCGGCCCCCCGGTCCTCCGAAGGGCTGGGCAGACGCCACGCCTCGCCCCGGGCGGGCGATCAGGCCCCCGTCGAGGTGATTTACGGCGGGCCGCCGCGACACGCCCGACCAGCGCCCGGACGGGGCCCGGACCGGGGTCCGGGCGGTCGCGTGCGCCCGGCGACAGCGGTCCTACCGGCACTCCGGCGCGCTCGCGTCATGGACCAGCAGGGCGATCTGGACCCGGTTGTTGAGATCCAGCCGGGTCAGGATCCGTGACACGTGCGTCTTCACCGTCGGCAGCGCCAGATGCAGTTCCCGCGCGATCTCCGCGTTGGAGCGGCCACGCCCGACCGCCAGGGCCACCTCCCGCTCCCGCTCGGCCAGCAGCGCCAGCCGGGCCCGGGCGGCGGCGGCCCGCTCGTCCTGTCCGGAGCCGTCCGCCACCTGCTCGATGAGCCGGCGGGTGACGGCGGGGGAGAGCACCGGATCTCCGGCGGCCACCGTCCGGACGGCCGTGACGATGTCCTGCGGCGGGGTGTCCTTGAGGAGGAACCCGGCCGCGCCGGCGCGCAGCGCCCGCAGCACGTGCGCGTCGGTGTGGAAGGTGGTCAGGACCAGCACCTCCGGGGCGCCCGGCCGGGCCCGGAGACTCTCGGTGGCGGCCAGCCCGTCGACGCCCGGCATCCGGATGTCCATCAGCACCAGGTCGGGTCCGTACGCGGCGACCAGGGCGGGCACCTCCGCCCCGTCGGCGGCCTCCGCGACGATCTCGATGTCCGGGGCGCCGCCCAGCATCAGGCGCAGCCCGGCCCGCACGATCGCGTCGTCGTCGACCAGCAGGACGCGGATCACCTCATCTCCCTTCCTCACCTCCGGCTCGCGGTGGACGCGATGTCCGTCGCGGGCCAGGGTAGCCAGGCGTGGACCCGGAAACCGCCGCCGGCGGGGCCGGCCGTCAGCTCGCCGCCCGCCAGCCGGGCCCGTTCGGCCAGCCCGATCAGCCCCTGCCCGCCGCCCGCGCCCGCTCTCGCGTTCTCGCCCTCGACTCCGCCCTCGCCGGGGACCGGATCCGGTCCGGGCGGTGGCGCGTTACGGACCTCCACCGCCAGTTTGCCCGCCGGACTCCCGGTCACCTCCACCGCGACCGCCGCGCCGGGCGCGTGCTTACGCGCGTTGGTCAGCGCCTCCTGCACGATCCGGTACGCCGTACGCCCCACCACGGGCGGCGGCATCGGCCCGTCCGGCGGCCCGGTCAGCTCGATCCTGCCGCCCGTCGCCCGCGCCTCCGCCACCAGCCGGGCCAGGTCCGACAGTTCCGGCTGTGGCCGCTCGTCCTCCTCCGGCTCGGCCCGCAGCACCCCGATGACCTCGCGCAGGTCGCGCAGGGCCAGGTGGGCGCTCTCCCGGATCACCCCGGCGGCCCGCGCGATCTCCTCCCGGGACGCGCCCGGGTTGAACTCCAGCGCCCCCGCGTGCACGCTCAGCAGCGACAGCCGATGACCGAGTACGTCGTGCATCTCGCGGGCGATCTCCTCCCGCGTCTCCCGCCGGGCCCATTCGGCCCGCAACCCCGCGTCCGCCTCGGCCAGTTCGGCACGCTCCCGGAGCGAGGCGATCAGCTGCTGCCGGGACCGCCGGAACAGCCCCCACCCGATGGCCCCGGCGATCAGCGCGAAGTACGCCAGCGCCGAGCTCGCGCGGTCCTCGGGCAGCTCCGCCACCCGCCACAGGAAGGCGGGCAGCGGCGCGAAGGCCAGCGCCGCCACCCACGCCGTGGCCCGCCACGGCCGGGTGGCGGCCACCGTGAACACCGCGACCATCGCCGGGCCGGTCAGATAGTGCGCCTTGGTGCCCGCCAGCAGCAGCGCCACCGCCAGCGCCACCGGCCAGCGTCGCCGCAGCAGCACCGCCGCGCACCCCAGCCCGCCGACCACCTGGTCGACGTTCCGCCACACGGGATCGAGGTTCTCGGGAACCGGTATGGACTGCGAACTGACGGCGGCGAAGCAGGCGGCGAAGAGGAACAGTGCCAGATCGGCGACCCAGTCGCGGCGGGTGCGGTGGATGCGGCCCATACTCCGGAAATCTACGTGGCCCCCGCCCGCGACCGGGCCTCCACGCCGCGGCCGGATACTTAAGTACGACCCTCGGCCCGGCGACGGCCAACCTTGGTCACCACCTGGCCGTCTTGAGCCCGATCCCATGCCCGGCGTCACACGCCTACCGTCGGGCCATGACCTCCACCACCCCGAAATCCCCCCTGACGGCCCTGTCCGGCCTTCTGTGCTTCGTTCTCGTCGTCGGCGGCGCGAGCGGTCTCCTGCACGAGTGGTTCGGCTGGATCCACTTCATGGGCTTCGTCCGCTTGCTCGCCCCCGACGGCTACGAGACCTACAGCTACGTCATCATGATCGTTCTCGGCCTCGTGGTGGGCGCGGCCGGGGACGCGGTCGCCCGGAGAGGCCGCAGGTGAACCGCCGGGCCCGTGACGAGCCGCTAGTGCGTCGGCCGCGAGCGGGGGCCGCGGTCGCCGGGTGGGGAGGCGGGCCCGTCGTCGCGGCGGTTGGCGTACACGCTCGTGATCGTGATGGTGACCAGGACCGCGACGATGACCCCCAGCGAGATCGGAGTGGAGATCTCCGGAACCCACCCCCAGATGCCGTGCGCCCAGTGCAGGACGAGCTTGATCCCGATGAAGGCCAGGATGACGCCGAGTCCGTGGTTCAGGTGCCGCAGCTTCGTCAGGACGTCCAGGAGCACGAAGTAGAGCGCCCGCAGGCCCAGCAGGGCGAAGGCGTTGGTGGCGAAGACGAGGAAGGGGTCCTCGGTCACGCCGTACACCGCGGGCACGGAGTCGACGGCGAAGACGATGTCGGTGGCGAAGACGGCCACGATGGCCAGCGCCAGCGGGGTCAGGGCGCGGCGGCCGTTCTCGCGAACGACCAGGTGGGAGCCGCGGTAGCCGTCGGTGACCGGCACGAGGCGCCGCAGCAGCCGGATCGTGCGCATGGAGGAGACGTCGACCTTCTGCTCCTTCCCGCTCAGCGCGTCCTTGAGGATCTTCCCGGCGGTGACGATCAATATCGCGCCGAACAGCAGGAACGCCCAGGTGCCGCTCTGCAGCACGGCCGCCCCCAGCGCGATGAAGATCGCGCGCAGCACCAGCGCCCCGATGATGCCGTACAGCAGGACTCGCTGAGCCAGCACGGCCGGAACCGCGAAGGCGGACAGCAGCAGCATGAACACGAACAGGTTGTCCACCGACAGCGACTTCTCCACCACGTAGCCGGTGAAGAACTCCATCGCCACACCGGACCCGAAGGCCCCCCAGACGTAGACGGTGAAGAGCAGAGGCAGCGCCAGGTAGAAGACCGACCAGCCCACCGCCTCACGCATCCGCACCTCGTGCGGGCGCCGGGTCAGCACGAAGTCCGCGGCCAGCAGTGCGATCAGAGCGGCCACGGTGATCGTCCACAGTTTCGGCGAACCGATCGTTTCGAGATCGGCCAGCGACAGGACTGTCTCGGTGGACATGAAACCTCCTCGAACGCGCTCGGCTGTTCGAGGTCTCCTTCACCTGCGCCTGCGGGCGACCGTCCGGGGACGTTGGAAACGTCCGGCCTGACCGGATCGGCTCTTGGGAAGTACTCCCCTCGTCGTCCCAGGTTAGGTCGCGCCCTGGGCGGCGCCCCACCCCGGGTGGCGTTTGACGAGGGCCTGAGCTGCGCGGATAGTGGAATCAACGCGGAGGGGAGTACCCGCCGTCCGACACCCCGATCGTCATCACGGTCCCCGAGCACAGGGAGGCCCGGCGGGGTGGCCCTCGTGTGAACGGGGGTGTGGGAAGACCTTCGTCCTCGTGGTCACACGGCCACAGCGAGGTCGGGGGAGGACTCGATGTCGACCACTGCGCTTCTCGAAATACTGCTGGGCATCCTGTTGACGATCTCCGCGATCGCCACCGCCGCCGTCCTGTGGCCGGGCAGGCCCCGGCCCCGGCCGCCCTCCCCCCTCGAACCGCCCCCTCCGTGCCGTCCTCCGGTGACCGGTACGAGACGCCGGGGCGTGACGGGCCGAGGGCACCACCACCGGGACGGGGCGCACTCGCACCGCCCGGGTGATCACGGTGGTGGAAACCACCGGTCCCGCGGCCACCGCCGGAGGGCGTGAGACGTACGGGTTCCGGCGGGGAACGCGGCTTCCCGCTTCAACGAGGGCGGAGCCGGTGGACCTCCGGGAGATCGACATCCGGAGATCGCGGCGGTGGCCTGGTCACCGGCTCACGCTCGCACCCGGCGGGCCTTCGTCCCGGCGGTTCGAGCGGCGGGCCGGGCGGGACCTTCGCCGTGCCTGCTCGGCCGCTCCCTTCCTCGCGCGCGGGACGCGTACGATCATGCCCGCGCCGATGCCCGCGATCGTGCCCGCCAGTACCCCGGTGAGCACGCCCGAGCCCATCCCCACGAGCACACCGACGGCCACCCCCGTGCCCCACCGCGCGATCACGCCCGCGACCAGGCACACGGGCAGGTGCGCGGCCAGGTGCGCGGCCAGGCGTGCGGGCAGGTGCGCGGACACGCGTGTGGGCGCGCCCACGACTACGCCTCGTCCGCCGGGCCGAGGCGCTCCTCCAGCCGTTCGAGCCTGAGCAGGACGGGGCGCAGCTCCTCGCGTACGGCCGCCGACAGGGCGCTCGCCGCGGCGGCGGGCAGGGCCGGGGGAGGGGCGGCGGCCTGGGTCTGCGCGCGCAGGTGGACGTATCCGGCGAGTGCCGCCGAGACCGCGTGGCGGGTCAGCCGGTGCTCGGCGCCCAGCTCCCGCAGGATGCGCCCGGCCGCCCCGTCCGGCTCGGCGACCAGCCCGAGAAGCAGGTGCTCGCAGCCGACGTAGTTGTGGCCGAGCGAGGTGGCCTCGGTGACGGTCATCTCCAGGGCGGCCGCCGCGGGCGCCCCGAAGGTGAGCTCCGCCTCGGTGGCACCGGCCGCGGCCGGGGTGTCGAGGCTCAGCCGGTCCAGGCGGCGCCGCACCTCCTCGGGGTCGATCTCCAGGGCGCCGAGAACCTGGATCGCCAGGTTGCCTCCCTCGGCGAGCATGCCGCCCAGCAGGTGCTCGGTGCCGACCTCGGCCGCGCCCAGGGCCCTGGCCTGCTCCACGGACAGCTTCACCACCTCCCGGGCCCGCGGGGTGAACTGGGTGAGGCGCGCCGTCAGGTCGTCGAGGTCGGGGGCGCCGAGCGCCGTCTCGCGGATGGCGGTCACCCGTCGCACGGCCTGCTCCAGAGCCCGCTGGCACACGGCGGAGACCGGCACGCCCGCCTTCTTCACCGCCTCGGCCAGCTCGTCGGGCAGGTAAACGTTGATCTTCGGCATCGCATCTCCCCTATGGGGTTACAGAAGGGTTATAACCCATTCATAACCCCAAAGGGGGCGCTTGTCCAGCGCCGGTCCGATTCCTGCTCTGACGCGCCATGCCGATCCGGTGCCTGTGCCGACGCGTCGCGCCGGTCCGACGCCTCTTCCAACGCGTCTTCTAACGCGTCTTCTAACGCGTCGCGCCGGTGAGGAAGCGGGTGATGCCGGGGGAGAGGGGCGCGCCCCTGGTGGAGAGCCACGCCAGATGGTTGCGGCTGGTGAAGGCGGCGAGCCTGCGAGCCTCCAGCCGCGTGAGATCGCCGGACCCGGCCAGCACGGGCGTCAGGGCGATCCGGTTCCAGGCGGCGCTCTCGCCCAGGGAACGGGCTATCTGCGGGTGCGCGGCGCGGACGGCCGAGGCGATCGGGCGCAGGCGGTTTCCGGCGCCCGAGGCGGCGTCGACGGGCGCCAGGAGGTTGACGGCGGCGATCTCGGCGCCCGCCGACCGGGTGGCCCGGAGCATCTCCTGGTCGCCGGGGGACAGGCCGGCCCCGGTGACCGGGAGGGTGAAGCTCACCGTCAGGGAACGGCCCTCGCGGGCGGCCTCGCGCTGCAGGGCCGCGATCGCCCTGGCCCGCCGCAGCACGGTGGCGCCGCCCGCCGGGTCGCGGACCTCGAAGTCGATGTACGTGGCGTCGAAGGCGCCGATCGCCCTGCGGTAGGCGGCGATGAGCCTGGCCGGATCGGAGCAGGCCGCGGCGAGCTCGCGCCCCCCGGGGCCGCCGAAGGCGAGGCCCGCGTTCCCGCCCGCGGCGCGCAGGGGGGCGAGCCGGTTGGCGACCGGGTTGCCGCCCTGCTCCTGGAGCCCGCCCCACCTGGGGACGCAGTCCTTCCGCCCGGCGGTGAGGTGGCCCAGCGTGAACCAGCGCACGTGGCTCCTCCTGGCCTCCCTGAACAGGTTGAAGCGCGGCTCGCGGACCGCGTCCACGAACGTCACGAAGCCCGACGGGCGGGCGACGGCCGGTGCGGGCGACGGCCCCGCCGCGGGCCCCGAGGACGGACCTGAGGCCGGCTCCGAGGGGGCCGCCCCCGGTCCGGCCTGCCCGCCGGCGGCCCACTCGCCCTGCGCCCTGGAGGGCAGCAGCCAGATCGCGATCCCGGTGCCCGTGGCGAGCACGATCGAGGCGAGGACCACGAGGGGCCGGGGCGGGGTGCCGGGCTCGCGGACCCGGCGGGTGTCGGGACGGCCGGTCGTCACAGGCATGTGATCCCCTCCTCGACGTCCAAGGGGTGATCGCTATGAGTGGTCGATCCGCTACCCGCTGCGTCAGAGGCCAGAACGTTAGCAAGCGTTCCCGCCACGGCGCGGGCTTTCTGCGGATGCCGTCCGGAGTGCCCGGATAATGGTTCTCATGAAGTTGAGGATCTTCACTGAACCGCAGCAGGGCGCCACATACGACGAGTTGCTGGCGGTCGCGCTGGCCGCGGAGCGGCTGGGGTTCGACGCCTTCTTCCGTTCCGACCACTACATGCGGCTCGGTCCCGGGGACCCCGGCCCCGGCTCCACCGACGCCTGGACGACCCTGGCGGGTCTGGCCAGGGACACCACCACGATCCGTCTCGGCACCCTGGTCACGCCGGTCACCTTCCGGCTGCCTGGCCCGCTGGCGATCAGCGTGGCCCAGGTCGACCAGATGAGCGGGGGGCGGGTCGAGCTGGGCCTGGGCACCGGCTGGTACGACCCCGAGCACGTCGCGTACGGCATCCCGTTCCCGCCGGTCGGCGAGCGGTTCGGCCGGTTCGAGGAGCAGCTGGAGATACTGGTCGGGCTCTGGACCACACCCGCGGGCGAGACGTTCTCCTTCGAGGGCGCCCACTACAGGCTGGCCGACTCGCCCGCGCTGCCCAAGCCCGCGCAGAGCCCGAAACCGCCGATCATCATCGGCGGCGTCGGCGCCACGCGCACCCCGCGCCTGGTCGCCCGGTTCGCCGACGAGTACAACGTGCCGTTCCGCACGCTGGAGGAGACCTCGGCGGCCTACGACCGGGTCAGGAAGGCGTGCGAGGCGGAGGGCAGGGAGCCGGTGGTGTTCTCCGCCGCGCAGACCCTCTGCGTCGGTTCCGACGACGCGGAGATCGCGCGGCGGGCCGAGGCGACCGGGCAGGATCTCGCGGCGCTGCGGGCGACGGGCCTGGCGGGTACCCCGGCCGAGGTGGCCGAGAAGATCGGCCGGTTCGCCGAGCTGGGTGCCGAGCGGATCTACCTGCAGGTGCTGGACCTGGACGACCTCGACCACCTGGAGCTCGTCGCGGACGAGATCCTCTCCCACGTGTAGGCCGCGGGCCTTCGCGTCACCCGCTCACGGGCAGGCCGCTGCCTGTGATCTTTGGGTAAAGACAGGTGAACGAGGAAGGCATTTTCCCGATTGTGACGATGGCCCCTTCCGTGTAGGTCCCTAGGCTTGGAGCGCGGACCACTGGAGGGGAACATCGTGAGATTCGATCGTGATGCCCTGAGGGAAGTCACCTCCATGAGCGACGAGCTGGGGGTGCTGTCGTTCTACGTGAACGTGGACCCGCGGGAGGACACGGACGCCCGGCCCGCCTGGCGGATCCGGCTCGGCAACGAGCTGGCCGACCTGCGAGACCGGGTCGCGGCCGACCCGGACCGGACGCGGCGGACGGCGGTCCTGAAGCGGCTGGGGGAGCTGGACGGCGATCTCCAGCTGCTGCTCGGCCCGTCCGGGACCGGGGTGGGGCGGGTGATGTTCACCCCGGTCGGCGGTGACGAGGTGCGGACCTTCTCCTTCCAGCTTCCGGTCGTCGACCAGGTCGTGCTGGAGCCGACGGCCTACGTGCGCCCGCTGGTCAACGCAGTCGAGACGGCGTTGCCCGCCGGGCTCGTGGTCGTCTCCAGGGACGGGCTGCGCGTCATCGACTACCGCTACGGCCACGCCGAGGAGGTCGACAGGGCGCGCTTCGACGTGGAGTCCGGGTGGCGGGAGATGCGCGGCGCCGCGCCCTCGGAGCTCTCCCAGCAGGGCCCGTCGCAGCGGGACAAGTTCGAACGCAGGGTCGAGGACAACGTCGCCAGGCTCGTACGCGGGGCGGCGTCGCGCGTCACCGGGCAGGCCGCGACCCGCGACTGGACCGTGGTCGTGCTGATCGGCGACGTCCAGCTGATCAAGATCCTGGACGGAGAGCTGACCGGCGACGTCATCCAGGTCGACGCGGTGGTGGACTCGCTGTCCGCGGTGAAGGTCGCCGAGTACGTGGAGCCGCAACTGCGGGACGCCCGGACACGCTTCGGCACCGGCCTGGTGACCCGGGCCAGGGACGCCGCGCTGTCCGGCGGGCGCGGCGCGCTCGGCCTGCGTGACACGGTCAAGGCGCTGAACGAGAGCCGGGTGGCGCGGCTGCTGCTGGACGAGGGGCGCGAGTGGAGCGGTAAACGCGCCGCGGAGGGGCTGCTCTATCCGCCCGACGAGACCCCGCAGGACGGACTGACACTCGTCGAGGAGCCCAGGATGGGGGAGTGCATGATCGAGCGCGCCCTGGACATCGACGCCGAGGTGACCGTTCTGGACGGGAGGGCCTCGGAGGCCCTGGCCGACGTCGACGGGATCGGGGCGATTCTGCGCTGGTGAGAAGGCGCATTGGGACATGTCATCCGATCGACGCCCGTGCCGGGTGAATCGGGAACCGTGGGCCGATGGCCGCGTCGTGTGGGTCCGGGCCGTTAACCGATAGCCGTTCCGGCGGGGGTGCGGCACACTGAACCGGGTGTTGCTGACGATCTCCACCACCGTAAGGCCCGCCACGGACCTCGGGTTCCTGCTGCACAAGCATCCCGACCGGGTCCAGGAGTTCGGGCAGTCGTACGGTGTGGCACGCGTCCTCTACCCCGAGGCGGGCGAGGAGCGCTGCACGGCCGCGCTGATGCTCGACGTCGACCCGATCCGCCTGGTGCGCTCGCGCGACCGGTCCACGCCCGACTACACGCTGGGCCAGTACGTCAACGACCGGCCCTACGCCGCGTCGTCGCTGCTGGCCGTGGCGCTGGCCGACGTGTTCCGCACGGCGCGCACCGGGCGCTGTGACAGCCGTCCCGAGCTGGCCGCGGGGCCGATCCCGCTGGAGATCACCCTGCCCGTGCTGCCGTGCAAGGGGGGGCCCGAGCTCGCGCACCGGCTGTTCGAACCGCTGGGCTGGCGGGTCGAGGCGACCGCCCTGCCGCTGGACGAGGAGTTCCCCGAGTGGGGCGACTCCCGCTACGTGCGGCTGGTGCTGCGCGGGGAGGTCCGCCTGGCCGACGCGCTCAACCAGCTCTACGTGCTGCTTCCGGTGCTCGACGACGCCAAGCACTACTGGGTGGCCCCCGACGAGGTGGACAAGCTGATCAGGGCGGGCGAGTCGTGGCTGGCCGCCCACCCCGACCGGGGGCTGATCACCCGCCGCTACCTCGGCCGTCGCTGGGCCCTCACCCGTACCGCCTTCGCCCGCCTCGCCGAGATCGGCGACGACGTGGAGGAGGACCTCGAACCCCCCGTCGAGGAGGACCCCGCGGCCGACCTCACCGTGGAGGGCTCCACCGAGGAGGGTCCCACGACGGAGGGCTCCGCCGAGGGAGACCCCGCCACCGGCGGGACCGGAGCCCCGGGTGAGGTCCTCCCCGCCAGTGAGGCCCCTCCCGAGGGGGAGGCGCGGGCCGGTGCGGCCAGGCGGCCGTTGAACACCCTGCGCCTGGAGGCCGTGCTCGCCACGCTGGAGGGGCTGGGGGCGAGCACCGTCATCGACCTCGGGTGCGGTTCCGGCCGCCTGGTCGGGGCGCTGCTCGAACGGCCCCGCTTCGCCAGGGTGGCCGGGGTGGACGTGTCCGCCCAGGCACTGGCGCTCGCGGCCAGGCGCCTGAAACTCGACCGGATGCCCGAGCGGAGGCGGGAGCGGCTGGAGCTGTTCCAGGGCGCGCTGACCTACACCGACGCCCGGTTCGCCGGGTATGACGCCGCGGTGCTGATGGAGGTCGTCGAGCACGTCGACCCGCCGCGCCTGGACGCGCTGGAGCGGGTGGTCTTCGGAGCGGCCCGGCCGGGGCACGTGATCGTCACGACCCCCAATGCCGAGCACAACGTCCGCTACGAGTTCCTGAGCGGCATGCGCCACCCCGACCATCGCTTCGAGTGGACCCGCGCCGAGTTTCGCGCGTGGGCGGCGAAGGTGTGCGGCGAGTACGGCTACCGCGTCGAGTTCCTGCCGGTAGGCGACGACGACCCCGAGGTGGGCCCGCCGACCCAGATGGCCCTGTTCGGCCTCGCGGGCGCCTCAGGCGCTCCCCGGAGTACGGGAGGTTCCGCGGGTGCGGGTGCGGGTGCGGAAGAGCCTGTGAGCGCGGGAGGGTCCGTGAGCTCGGAAGGACAGACGGGCGCGGAAGGGTCCGTGAGCTCGGGAGGGTCCGTGGGCTCGGGAGGCGCGGGACGTTTCCCGAGCGCGGAGGGGACGGCGAGTTCGGGAGACGCGGGAGGTGGAGATGACTGAGATCGCCGTACCGGAGATGTCGCTGGTCGTGCTCGTCGGGGTGTCCGGCAGCGGCAAGTCGACCTTCGCCGCCAGGCACTTCGCGCCGACCCAGGTGATCTCCTCCGACTTCTGCCGGGGCCTGGTCGCCGACGACGAGAACGACCAGGCCGCCACTCCCGACGCCTTCGACGTGCTCCACTACATCGTCGGCACCCGTTTGCGGCGCGGGCTGCTGACGGTCGTGGACGCCACGAACGTCCAGTGGGAGGCGCGCAAGAAGCTGGTCGAGCTCGCGAAGTCGCACAACGTGCTGGTCGACGCGATCGTCCTGGACGTGCCGGAGGAGCTGGCGGTCGCGCGTAACGAGTCCAGGCCCGACCGGGACTTCGGAGCGCGCGTGGTCATCAGGCAGCGCAAGGAACTGCGCCGTTCCATGAGCAAGATCTCCCGCGACGGCTTCCGCCGGGTCCACGTGCTGCGCGGGGCCGAGGAGATCGAGGCCGCCACGGTCGTCACCGAGAAGGCGTGGACCGACAGGCGCGAGCTGACCGGCCCGTTCGACATCGTCGGCGACGTGCACGGCTGCCGCGCCGAGCTGGAGGCGCTGCTGCGCGACCTCGGCTGGGAGCTCGATCCCGGCGGCGCGGGGGCGGTCCACCCCGAGGGCAGGACGGCGGTGTTCGTCGGAGACCTGGTGGACCGGGGGCCCGACTCGCCGGGCGTGCTCCGGCTGGTCATGGGCATGGTCGCGGCCGGGACCGCGCTGTGCGTGTCGGGCAACCACGAGCAGAAGCTGGCCCGCGCCCTCAACGGCCGCAAGGTCAGGGTGGCCCACGGCCTCCAGGAGTCGCTGGACCAGCTGGCCGCCGAGCCGGAGGAGTTCAGGCGCGAGGCGCTGGCCTTCATGGACGGGCTGATCAGCCACTACCAGCTCGACGAGGGCAAACTCGTCGTCGCCCACGCCGGGCTCAAGGAGGCCTACCACGGCCGCGCCTCCGGCAGGGTCCGCTCCTTCGCGCTGTACGGCGACACCACCGGCGAGACCGACGAGTACGGCCTGCCGGTGCGCTACCCCTGGGCGCGCGAGTACCGGGGCCGGGCCATGGTCGTCTACGGCCACACCCCGGTCCCCGAGACCGAGTGGATCAACAACACGATCTGCCTGGACACCGGGGTGGTCTTCGGCGGGCGGCTGACCGCGCTGCGCTACCCGGAGCGGGAGATCGTCTCGGTGCCCGCCGAGCGCGTCTGGTACGAGTCGGTCAGGCCGCTGACCGCCCCCGGCCACCGCGACCCCGGCCTGCTCTCGGTCGAGGACGTGCGGGGCACCCGGCACATCGAGGTGCGCCACGGCGGCGGACGCATCAAGATCCGCGAGGAGAACTCGGCCGCCGCTCTGGAGATCATGAGCCGGTTCGCGGTCGACCCGCGCTGGCTGGTCTACCTCCCGCCGACGATGGCGCCTCCGGAGACCTCCCGCCTCGACGGCTACCTGGAGCACCCGGCCGAGGCGTTCGCCGAGTTCGCGGCGGCAGGGGTGACCCGGGTGGTGTGCGAGGAGAAGCACATGGGCTCGCGGGCGGTGGCCGTGCTGGCCGCCGACCCGGGGGTGGCGGCGGCGCGGTTCGGGATCACCGACGGCAGCGCCGGGGCCGTCTACACCCGTACCGGAAGGCCGTTCTTCGCCGACACCACCGCGCTGGTCGACAGGCTCAGGCGGGTGTGCGCGCCGCTGATGGAGGAGCTGGGGTCGGGCTGGATCGCCCTCGACTGCGAGCTGCTGCCCTGGTCGGCCAAGGCCGAGGGGCTGATCCGCGGCCAGTACGCGTCGGTGGGCGCCGCGGCCCGCACGGTGCTGCCGGAGGCGATCACCGTGTTGGAAGCGGCGGCCGGGCGCGGTTTGGATGTGGGCGGTCTGTTGGACCGCACCCGACGCCGCTCCAGCAACGCTGCCCGCTTTAGGCAGGCATATGCGCGTTACTGCTGGCCTGTCTCCGGGCTGGACGGCCTTCGCCTGGCACCGTTCCAGATTCTCGCCTGCGAGGGCCGGGCGACCGCGATCCAGGAACCGCACTCCTGGCACCTGGACATGCTGTCCCGGCTCGACGACCCGCTGATCGCGCCCACCCGGCACGTGTTCGCGGATCCGGCCTCGCCGGAGTCGACGGAGGCGGCCACGGCCTGGTGGTCGGCGCTGACCGGCGAGGGGGGCGAGGGCATGGTCGTCAAGCCGCTGGAGCCGCTCGACGGGCGAAGCCGGGTGCAGCCCGGGGTCAAGGTGCGCGGGCGGGAGTATCTGCGGATCATCTACGGGCCCGACTACACCGAGAGCCTGGACGTCCTGCGCCGCCGGTTCCTGGGCCGCAAGCGCTCCCTGGCCCTGCGCGAGCACGCGCTGGGCCTCGAGGCGCTCTCCCGGCTGGCCGAGGGGGAGCCGCTGTGGAGGGTGCACGAGGCGGTCTTCGCCGTCCTGGCGCTGGAGTCCGAACCGGTCGACCCCCGCCTGTAGTCCTCCGGGGAGGGCCACGTGCCGGCCGTCCCCGCCGGCACATGGCCCTCCCCGGGATTCGGGGGCCATGTCTCAACCCCCCTTCTGGGGGAAGGAATCCTCATGGCCAGCACTGCCCCCTCGGGGACCTCCAGTGAGAACATCGGGCACGTCGTCTTCATCACCGCCGCGGCGGCGATCGGCGGATTCCTCTTCGGGTACGACAGCGCCGTCATCAACGGCGCCGTCACCGGGATCGAGAAGAACTTCGACGTCGGCCCGGTCCAGACCGGCTTCGTGGTGGCGATCGCGCTGCTGGGTTCGGCGCTGGGCGCCTGGATCGCCGGGGGGCTGGCCGATCGCTGGGGGCGCACCAGGACGATGCAGGTGGCCGCGATCCTGTTCGCGGTCAGCTCCATCGGCCAGGCCCTGCCCTTCGCGCTCTGGGACCTGGCCTTCTGGCGGGTGCTCGCCGGCGTGGGCATCGGCATGGCCTCGGTGATCGGCCCCGCCTACATCGCGGAGGTCGCGCCGCCCGCCTATCGGGGACGTCTGGGCTCCTTCCAGCAGCTCGCGATCGTGCTGGGCATCGCGGTCTCCCAGCTGGCCAACTACGCGATCGCGGAGCGGGCCGGGGGCGACGTCAACAACGAGCTGCTCGGGCTCCAGGCCTGGCAGTGGATGCTCGGCGCCTGCCTGATCCCCGCCCTGCTCTATCTGGTCTTCGCGACGGTCATCCCCGAGTCGCCGCGCTTCCTCATCGCGGTCGGGAGGTCGGAGGCGGCACGCAAGGTGCTGTCGGAGGTCGAGGGCGAGGGAACCGACCTGGACGCCCGGGTGGCGGAGATCGAGACCTCGCTGCGCAGCGAACACCGGCCCCGCCTGCGCGACCTGCGCGGCGGCCGGCTCGGGCTGCTGCCGATCGTCTGGATCGGCATCCTGCTCTCCGTCTTCCAGCAGTTCGTCGGCATCAACGTCATCTTCTACTACTCGGCGTCGCTGTGGCAGTCGGTCGGCATCAACCAGTCGGACTCGCTGCTCATCAGCTTCTCCACCTCGATCATCAACATCGTCGGCACGTTCATCGCCATCGCGCTGGTCGACAGGATCGGCCGCAGGCCGCTGCTGCTGATCGGCTCCGCGGGCATGACGGTCGCGCTCGCCGTGGCCGCGTGGGCGTTCAGCGCGGGTGTCCCGAGCGGCGACGCGGTCAAGCTGCCCGAGGCCCAGGGCACGGTCGCCCTGATCGCCGCGCACGTCTTCGTGCTGTTCTTCGCGCTGTCGTGGGGTGTGATCGTCTGGGTGCTGCTGGGCGAGATGTTCCCCAACCGGATCAGGGCCGCCGCGCTCTCGGTGGCCGCCGCCGCCCAGTGGGTGGCCAACTGGCTGATCACCGTCTCGTTCCCGTCGCTGAGCGAGTGGAACCTGGCCGGGGCCTACGTGGGGTACGCCGCCTTCGCCGCGCTCTCCTTCGTCTTCGTGATGTTCAAGGTACGGGAGACCAAGGGGCGAAAGCTTGAGGAGATGGGTTAGGTTCGCCTCGTGCCGTCCCGGAAACAGCAGAACACCCCGCCCGCGAGGCGCGTGACCTCCGGAGGGCGGGGTGCGGCGCGGCCGGGCCGTGCCGAGCTCGAGGCGGCCGCCGAGAGGACGATCGAGGACATACTCGGGCCCTCGCTGGACGTGCTGTTCTGCGGGATCAACCCCGGCCTGTACTCCGCGGCCACCGGCCACCACTTCGCCCGCCCCGGCAACCGCTTCTGGCCCGCGCTGCATCGCTCGGGCTTCACCCCCCGGCTGCTGTCACCCGCCGAGCAGGACCTGCTCCCCTCGTACGGGCTGGGTATCACCAACGTGGTGCCGAGGGCCTCCGCGCAGGCGGCGGAACTGTCCGCCGAGGAGTTCCGCGCGGGTGGGGAGCGGCTGGAGCGGCTGGTCGCCCAGGTCCGGCCGAAGGTGCTGGCGGTGGCGGGGGTGACCGCCTACCGGCAGGCGTTCGGCGTGCCCAAGGCCGTGATCGGGCCGCAGGAGTCCCGGATCGGCGGCGCGGCGGTGTGGGTACTGCCCAACCCGAGCGGCCTGAACGCGCACTGGACGCTGGACGGGATCGCGGAGGAGATGCGGCGGCTGCGGGAGTCTCTCGCCTGACCGGCCGGAGCCGGGCCCGTACCGGCCGGGACCAGAGCCGTACCGGCCGGGGCCGTACCGGCCTGGCCCGTACCGGTCCCGGCGAGGGCGCCCCGCGGGGAGCGGCGACGGGCGAGCGCGCCGCGAGCCGCTCGCCCGCCCACGCCGGCCGGAGGCGGGCCGGATACGGATCAGAACCCGGCCGGGGGGCCCACCCGGCGGGAACGCGTCCTGGAGCGCCCCCGCCCGCGGCCGAGCATGCCCAGCACGGCCATCACCAGCCAGGCCAGGAAGACGAACTTGAGCACCCCGAACCCGCCGATCAGCACCCCGGCCACCAGCACCAGGATCATCAGGGGAAAGAGCGGCGGCGGCCCGCCGCGGTGGCCCATGTGGTGGTGGCTCCAGCCCGGGTGGTGACGGCCCCAGTGATGGGTGTGCCCGCGGCGCCGGCCCGGTCCCGGCCCCCAGGGCCCCCTGCCCGGCCCCCAGGGGGTTTTCCCCGGGCCCCAGGGGGCTCCCGCGCCCCAGGGACCCCAGGCGTCCTCGGCCTCCTCCGCCCGGGGGGTGCTCGGGCCGGGAAGGTCCGCGCTCACCCGGGCCAGCTCGCCGCCCGTCCGCGCGGAAAGGGTCAGTTCGAGGCGCTCGTCGAGCTCCTCACGAGTCAGGCGGCCCTGCACGTAGTGCTCGCGCAGGGACTCCATCGCCACGTCACGCTCGGCGTCTCCGATACGGAGGTCGTCTCGGGGCGTCATGGTCGGGTCACTCCTCGCCGGTGTCGCCGTCGGCCAAGATCTGGTAGAGCTTGCGGCGCGTCTCGACCAGGGTCTGCTTCGCCTGCCGGATCTGCGCGTCGCTGCCGGTCTGCAGGATCTGGAGCATGGCGAACCCCGACTGGCGGGTGATGTCCATCAGCTCCCAGGTGCTGTCGTCGACCTCGGGCGTCATCTCCTCCCACGGGGCGCGCACCTCGTCGGAGTGCTCGGCCACGTAGGCGCGCCCGGCGTCGGTGAGGCTGAAGGTCTTGCGGCCCTCGTTCTCCTCGGCCAGGACCAGTCCCTCGTCGGTGAGCTGCTGCAGGGCCGGGTAGACCGCTCCGGGGCTGGGCTTCCAGCCGCCCTCGCTGCGCCGCTCGATCTCCTGGATGATCTGGTAGCCGTTGTGCGACGACTCGGTGAGCAGGGCGAGGATCGCCGCGCGGACGTCGCCGCGCTTCGCCTTGCGCCCGCGCCCGAACGGCGGGCCGCCGAAGGGACCTCCGCCGAACGGGCCTCTGCCCCCCCTGCCGCCCCGGCCGAGGTCCCAGGGGAACCCGCCGAAGGGGAAGGGGCCGCGGTGGCCGCGGTGGTCGCGGTGGCGGTGCTCGTGAGGGCCGCCCTCGTGGTGTGCGTGGTGCGGCGCGCGGGGGCCGTGCTCCGGACCGCCCTCGTGCCATCCGGCGGCCATCTGCCGCCATGCCTCCCTGGCCGCGCGCTTCATCTCGCGCCTGACCTCGTGGGATCCGAATCCGGCCCAGGGGCCGCCCATCGCGTTGGACGATGTCATGTCGTACCTCCATATCGCGATCTTCTTTTGACCACTCTCGATGCTTCAAAGATATATCGAGAACATTCTGACGGCAACCTCGTGTCACGAAATATGGGGTTCTGTGGGATGCGGGGGTGTCTGATCGTCGGCAGTCGCGGGATCGCGTTTTAGCGGCCCGCATCCGGTCCCGGCCGCCCGTATCGCCCTCCGCCGTGCCGCTCGTACGGGAGGTCCGCCGCACCGCCGTCCGCCGGACCGGGAGCCTTCGTGCCCAGGTCTGGGCGGTCTGGGCGGTCGGCTCGCGCGAGGCCTCGGGGCCTTCTCCTCGCCTCCCGGGGTCGCTTTCGGCCGTCGTTGCCGAGAGTGATGATCCGTTACTCTACGTAGAAGTGAGGCAGATCACGTAATTCTTGCCGGATTCTGGAACAAGCACTGAGACCTGCACGTTACAAAGGACGTAGACGGGATTCGTTCCGTGCCGGAAGGGCTGGGGGGTGCTTTCGGTGCGGAACGGTCCCGTCTGTCGTTTTCGCACGCCCCCGCTTGATCGCGACCCTCCCGAGTCCTCGGGCGAGACCCTCTCTGGTTCTTGATCGCGCTCGCGTTCGGGCCTCCGGTGAAGACATCCCGGAAAGTTCCCCGCGATACCCACCTCATCGGGACGATCACTCCGCCGTGACACTCTCCGGCCCCGCCCGAGGCACCATTCGCCCGTTCCATCCGTTCCCCATTCGTAGGAAGATGCGGATGGCAGTCACCTCTCGTGAAGGGACGGGAAGATCGAAGCGGACCATCGTCGCCCCCGGGCGACCCTGGAATCGGCGGAAAACGATCAGCGCTCACGCGCCGGGGCCATCCCGCCCCCGCGACACGCCGACGGCGTGAAATGGCACGGTCCTCCATCTGGGGGAGGCTTTGGCGTACAGTCTCCCGAGGTGATCTTGATGGGGGTGTTTGGCCGATGATGGGGCATACGCATGCGCTGACGGGTGCGATCGCCTGGCTGGGGGTGGCACCGGCGCTGGCCGCGCTGCCCTTGCTGACCGAGACGTCCAGATACATCGAGACCGGCGTCATGGTCAACGCGCTCAATCCGGCCGAGTTCATCGCCGGGGCCATCATCTGCGCCGGTGCCGCGATGCTGCCGGACCTCGACCATCCGAGCGCGACGATCGCGCAGACGTTCGGGCCGGTCACCTGGGGCCTGAGCAAGGCGGTCTCGTGGCTCGCCGGAGGCCACCGCAACGCCACCCACTCGCTGGTCTTCGCGATCGCCATGGGCTTCGGCGCGCACTACCTGGCCAACACCCATCCGATCGGCCGCGACATCCTGGTGGTCCTGCTCATCGGCCTGTCGCTGCGGTCGATCGGCATCGGCATCCCGGGCAAGAAGTTCGCCTCGGCGATGCTCAACGTCGGCATGACGGCCGGGCTGTTCGTGGTGTTCCGCAGCGACAACGTGGAATACGCCTGGATGGGACTGGCGGTCGCGATCGGATGCCTGACCCACGTCATGGGCGACTGCTGCACCGAGAAGGGCTGTCCGGTGCTCTGGCCGATGCGGCAGAAGTGGCTGCTGCCGTGGAAGATCGGCATCAAGACGGGCCGCGCCTTCGAGCAGAAGTTTCTCGCCCCGGTACTTTCTGTCGTCGTTCTCGGGTTGCTGTATCTCCGTCTCGCCCCGCAGTGATCATACTGAGGAGTAATTTGATGTCGAGATACCCGGAGGGATATCTTGATATCGAGACATCCACTGCAACCTGTGAGTGACCTGCGAGTTAGGCATACCTAACAGTCAAGGGCGCTCGGGCGGTGCGGCAGGATTCAATCGCGCCTTATGTGCCGGCGCGCCAGACATCAGGTGATGAGGGAGGCGAACCGTGTCCGCGAACAGCTTCGGCAGCCGTGACACGCTCCGCGTCGGTGACGCGGAATACGAGATCTACCGGCTGGACGCCGTGGAGGGCTCGGGGCGTCTCCCGTACAGCCTGAAGATCCTTCTGGAGAACCTTCTCCGTACGGAGGACGGCGCGAACATCACCGCCGACCACATCCGCGCGATCGGCCAGTGGGACCCGAAGGCGGCCCCGAACGTGGAGATCCAGTTCACGCCGGCCCGCGTGATCATGCAGGACTTCACCGGCGTCCCGTGCGTCGTCGACCTGGCGACCATGCGCGAGGCCGTCCGCGACCTCGGCGGCGACCCCGCCAGGATCAACCCGCTCGCCCCGGCCGAGATGGTCATCGACCACTCGGTCATCGTCGACTTCTTCGGCGGGGCCGACTCCTTCCAGCGCAACGTCGACAGGGAGTACGAGCGCAACCGCGAGCGCTACCAGTTCCTGCGCTGGGGCCAGACCGCCTTCGACGAGTTCAAGGTCGTCCCGCCGGGCACCGGCATCGTGCACCAGGTCAACATCGAGCACCTGGCCCGCGTCGTGATGGTCCGCGAGGGGAAGGCGTATCCCGACACCTGCGTCGGCACCGACTCCCACACCACCATGGAGAACGGCATCGGCGTCCTGGGCTGGGGCGTCGGCGGCATCGAGGCCGAGGCCGCGATGCTCGGCCAGCCGATCTCCATGCTCATCCCGCGCGTGGTCGGCTTCAAGCTGACCGGCAAGCTCCCCGCCGGGGCCACCGCCACCGACCTGGTGCTCACGATCACCGAGATGCTCCGCAAGCACGGCGTCGTCGGCAAGTTCGTGGAGTTCTACGGCGACGGCGTCTCCAGCGTGCCGCTGGCCAACCGGGCCACGATCGGCAACATGAGCCCCGAGTTCGGCTCGACCTGCGCGATCTTCCCGATCGACGGCCAGACGACCGACTACCTCACGCTGACCGGCCGCTCCGCCGAGCAGGTCGCCCTGGTCGAGGCCTACGCCAAGACCCAGGGCATGTGGCTCGACCCCGAGGCCGAGGAGCCGGTCTTCTCCGAGTACATCGAGCTGGACCTGTCCACGGTCGTCCCGTCGATCGCCGGCCCCAAGCGTCCCCAGGACCGCATCGCGCTGTCGGACGCCAAGAGCGCCTGGCGCGCGGCCGTCAAGGACTACGTGTCGAGCGAGCAGGGCCCGCTCGACGAGGCGTCCGGCGAGTCGTTCCCCGCCTCCGACTCCCCGGCGGTCTCCCACAACGACAACGGCGACAAGCCGCACCCGGCCGGCCTCAACGGTGAGCGCCCGCACAAGGTGGTGCAGGTCACCCTGGCCGACGGCACCGGCTTCGAGATCGACCACGGCGTGGTGACCATCGCCGCGATCACCAGCTGCACCAACACCTCCAACCCGTACGTCATGATGGGCGCCGCGCTGCTCGCCAGGAACGCGGTCGAGAAGGGCCTGACCCGCAAGCCGTGGGTCAAGACCTCGCTGGCCCCCGGCTCGCAGGTCGTCACCGGCTACTTCGAGCGCTCCGGCCTGCAGCCGTACCTCGACAAGATCGGTTTCAACCTGGTCGGCTACGGCTGCACCACCTGCATCGGCAACTCGGGCCCGCTGCAGGAGGAGATCTCCGCCGCCATCCAGGAGAACGACCTCGCGGTCACCGCCGTGCTGTCGGGCAACCGCAACTTCGAGGGCCGGATCAACCCCGACGTCAAGATGAACTACCTGGCCTCGCCGCCGCTGGTCGTCGCCTACGCCCTCGCGGGCACCATGGACCTCGACCTGAACAACGAGCCGCTGGGTGTGGGCTCGGACGGCGAGCCGGTGTTCCTCGCCGACATCTGGCCGGCTCCCGAGGAGATCGCGGCGGTCGTCGCCTCCTCGATCGACCAGGAGATGTTCCTGCACGACTACGCCGACGTGTTCAAGGGCGACGAGACCTGGCGCTCGCTGCCGATCCCGACCGGCAACACCTTCGAGTGGGACCCCGACTCGACCTACGTCCGCAAGGCCCCGTACTTCGAGGGCATGCCGCCCGAGCCGGAGCCGGTGACCGACATCTCCGGAGCCCGGGTGCTCGCGAAGCTGGGCGACTCGGTCACCACCGACCACATCTCCCCGGCGGGTGCCATCAAGGTCGGCACCCCCGCCGCCGACTACCTGAAGGAGCACGGCGTCGGGGTCAAGGACTTCAACTCCTACGGCTCGCGCCGCGGCAACCACGAGGTCATGATCCGCGGCACCTTCGCCAACATCCGGCTGAGGAACCTGCTGCTCGACGGCGTGGAGGGCGGCTACACCCGCGACTTCACCCTTGAGGGCGGGCCGCAGTCCTTCATCTACGACGCCTCGGCCAACTACCAGGCCGCGGGCATCCCGCTCGTGGTCCTGGCCGGCAAGGAGTACGGTTCGGGCTCCTCGCGCGACTGGGCGGCCAAGGGCACCGCGCTGCTCGGCGTCCGCGCCGTCGTCGCCGAGTCCTACGAGCGCATCCACCGCTCCAACCTGATCGGCATGGGCGTGCTGCCGCTGCAGTTCCCCGAGGGGGAGACGGCGCAGTCGCTCGGCCTGACCGGTGAGGAGACCTTCGACGTCGTCGGCGTCGAGGCCCTCAACGAGGGCGGCGTCCCGCAGACCGTGACGGTCAGGGCCGACGGCAAGGAGTTCCAGGCGGTCGTGCGCATCGACACCCCCGGCGAGGCCGACTACTACCGGCACGGGGGCATCATGCAGTACGTCCTGCGCTCCCTGCTCGCCAAGAGCTGAGCAGGGGGGCGGGGCCGCACGTAAGCCTCGCCCGCATGGGGGCACACCCCAGACGAGAACCGCCCGGCGGGACACCATCCCGCCGGGCGGTTCCGTGCTTTCCGGGGTCTTCCGCGTTTCCCGGGGGGCGCGGGGGTGATGGGGCCCTGACCGCGGAGGTTTCGGCGGTGTCGCGAGGGAGAGGGCCGGGAGCGAGGGCGCTGTGCCGCCTCGAAAAAGCGGGCAGGTCAGGCCGGTGATCGCCATAACGGCGGGGACATGGGGAGAGTAAAGGACCGTATGTAACCGAGGCGGTTAAGAGCGCGTTTCTGGATTGTTACCGGCCACAACAAACTTTACCTCTGGGAGGTCTGGCGCTCCAGGCCAACGGCGGAATACGTTGCCGCAAACAACATTCAACGGAACGGTGAGCCGAGACCCGGCAAGCCCTACCCGCGAATTCGGCATGCCGCACGTCCGTACCCCCCATTTTCGAAGAAAGGACCCGTGCACCATGCGCAAGGGGATCCTCAGCCTTACCGCCGCCGCCGCGGCGATGACCCTCGGCCTCACCGCTTGCGGGAGCGACAGCCCCGAAACCAGCGCCTCGAGCAGCGCAGCCCCTTCGGAGAGCACGGCCGCGGGCAAGGTCGGCGTCATCCTCCCCGACAGCAAGTCCTCCGCCCGCTGGGAGACCGCGGACCGCAAGTACCTGGAGGAGGCGTTCAAGGCCGCGGGTGTCGCCTACGACATCCAGAACGCCCAGGGCGACAAGACCCAGTTCCAGACCATCGCCGACCAGATGATCACCAACGGGGCCACGGTCCTGATGATCGTCAACCTCGACAGCGGCACCGGCAAGGCCGTGCTCGACAAGGCCAAGGCGCAGGGCGTGGCCACCATCGACTACGACCGCCTCACCCTCAACGGCGGCGCCCAGTACTACGTCAGCTTCGACAACACCAAGGTCGGCACCCTGCAGGGTGAGGGCCTGGTGAAGTGCCTGACCGACAAGAAGGCCGAGAAGCCGATCGTCGCCGAGCTCAACGGCTCGCCGACCGACAACAACGCCACGCTGTTCAAGAACGGCTACGACGGCGTGCTCAAGCCCAAGTACGACTCCGGCGACTACGTCAAGGGCCCCGACCAGTCGGTCCCCGACTGGGACAACGCCCAGGCCGGCACGATCTTCGAGCAGATGCTCACCGAGCAGCCGAAGATTGCCGGCGTCCTGGCCGCCAACGACGGTCTCGGCAACGCCGCCATCTCCGTCCTCAAGAAGAACAGCCTGAACGGCAAGGTCCCGGTCACCGGCCAGGACGCCACCGTGCAGGGCCTGCAGAACATCCTCGCCGGCGACCAGTGCATGACGGTCTACAAGGCGATCAAGAAGGAGGCCGACGCGGCCGCCACGCTGGCCATCGGCCTGGCCAAGGGCGAGAAGCCCGCGGCGACCGGCACGGTCAAGGACACCGAGAGCGGCGCCGACGTGCCCGCCGTCCTCCTCGACCCGCAGCCGATCTTCTTCGACAGCGTCAAGGACGTCGTCGCCGACGGCTTCGTGACCAAGGACGAGCTGTGCACCGGTGAGTTCGCCGCCAAGTGCACCGAGGCCGGAATCCAGTAAGGCGTGGAGGGCGCGGCCGGTCGTCCCCCGGCCGGCCGCGCCCTCGCGCTCGATCGCGGCACACCCCACCCTGTGACGCCGGGAGACGCGGCAGGTGAGCGTCTCCCGGCGCCGGCGGCAGCGACAGGGCAGGACGCCGCCCGCAGGCGCCCGAGCCGCGCGAGCTTCGCCCCGCGCAATGAACACAGGGAGCACAACCCCATGACCCCCGCACTGGAACTCCGCGGGATCGACAAGAGTTTCGGTCCCGTACAGGTTCTGCACGACGTCTCCCTCTCCGCGTACTCCGGAGAGGTGACCGCGCTGGTCGGCGACAACGGCGCAGGAAAGTCCACCCTCGTCAAATGCGTCGGCGGCATCCACCCGATCGACTCCGGCGAGTACTTCTTCGACGGCAAGGCCGTCCAGATCGGCAGCCCGCGCGACGCGGCCGACCTGGGCATCGAGATCGTCTACCAGGACCTCGCGCTCTGCGACAACCTCGACATCGTCCAGAACATGTTCCTCGGCCGCGAGCACAAGCGCGGCATCGTCCTCGACGAGGACACGATGGAGGAGATGGCGGCCAGGACCCTGGAGAGCCTCTCGGTCAGGACCGTCAAATCCATCCGCCAGCTCGTCGCCAGCCTCTCCGGCGGCCAGCGCCAGACGGTGGCCATCGCCAAGGCCGTGCTGTGGAACAGCAAGGTCGTCATCCTCGACGAGCCGACCGCCGCCCTCGGCGTCGCCCAGACGGCGCAGGTGCTGGAACTGGTCCGGCGCCTGGCCGACCAGGGCCTGGCCGTCGTCCTGATCTCACACAACATGAACGACGTCTTCGCCGTGTCCGACCGGATCGCCACCCTCTACCTCGGCCGGATGGCGGCCCAGGTCAAGACCTCGGACGTCACCCACGCGCAGGTCGTCGAACTGATCACCTCTGGCCGCAGCGGGGACCTCGGCCTCACCAACGGAGTCACCGTATGACCGCCACGATTTCGCCGAAGACCGCACACGAGGCACCCTCGATCAGGACCAACGTCCGCGGCTACGCCGAGAGGGTACGCGGCGGCGACATGGGCGCGCTGCCCGCGGTGTTCGGCCTCGTGGTGCTCTGCACGATCTTCGCCATCCTGCGGCCCTCCTTCCTGACGTCGGGCAACTTCGCCAACCTGTTCACCCAGGGCGCCGCGGTCACCGTGATCGCCATGGGCCTGGTCTTCGTGCTGCTCCTCGGCGAGATCGACCTGTCGGCGGGCTTCGCCAGCGGTGTCTGCGCCGCGGTGCTCGCGATCATGCTCAGCAGCCAGGGACTGCCCTGGTACGTGGCGGTGGGCGCGGCGATCCTCACCGGCGTGGTGATCGGCACCGCGATCGGCTCCATCGTCGCGAAACTCGGCATCCCGTCGTTCGTGGTGACGCTCGCGGCCTTCCTGGCCTTCCAGGGCCTGGTCCTGCTGCTCGTCAAGGGCGGCACCATCATCGCCATCCGCGACGAGACCATCCTCTCGATCGCCAACAAGAACCTCCCGCCCACACTGGGCTGGATCCTGCTGGCCGTGGGCGTCGCCGCCTACGCCGGACTCCAGCTGCTGCGCTCCCAGAAGCGCGCCTCCCGGGGCCTGACCTCCGACCCGATCTCGCTGATCGCGGTCAGGGTCGGCGCCCTCGCGCTGCTCGGCGGCCTCGCCGTCTACTTCCTCAACATCGAGCGCAGCCGCAACGTCGCCGTCGTCTCCCTGGCGGGCGTGCCGCTCGTGGTGCCCATCATCGTGGTGCTGCTGCTGATCCTGACGTTCGTGCTCCGCCGCACGGCGTACGGGCGCCACCTGTACGCGGTCGGCGGCAACGCCGAGGCCGCGCGCCGGGCGGGCATCAACGTCGACCGGATGAAGATCAGCGCCTTCGTGATCTGTTCCTCCATGGCCGCCGTCGGCGGCATCATCGCCGCCTCGCGGGCCAGCTCCGTCGACCCCAACACCGGCGGCAGCAACGTGCTGCTCTACGCGGTCGGCGCCGCCGTCATCGGCGGCACCAGCCTGTTCGGCGGCAAGGGCCGGGTGCTGGACGCCATCCTCGGCGGCGCCGTGGTCGCGGTCATCGAGAACGGCATGGGCCTGATGGGCTACAGCTCCGGTGTGAAGTTCATGGTGACCGGATCGGTTCTGTTGCTGGCCGCCATGGTGGACGCGCTGTCCCGCAAGCGGGCGGCCGCCACTGGTCTAAGGTGATCAGCGACTCCGATTCACCGAAGGAACACCACGCCATGCGGGCAGGCCCCTCCCAAGAGGAGATCAGGCGTCACAACCTTGGGGCACTGCTCAGACACGTCCATCTGAGTGGCCCCACCTCGCGCGCGGAGCTCACCAACCGGATGGGCCTCAACCGCAGCACCATCATGGCCCTCACCGCCGATCTGACCGCCGCCGGGCTGGTCAGGGAGGAACTCCCCAGGGAGACGGGCAGAGCCGGGCGTCCGTCCCTGGTGGTCCGCCCGGAGTCGGCGCGGGTCTACGTGTTCGCCCTCGACGTGGGCGTCGACCGGCTGGTCGCCGCCCGCGTCGGCCTGGGCGGCACCATCCTCGACCGCCGCGAGACGGTACGGCGGCGCGGGGACTTCTCCCTGGAGGAGATCGTCGGCCCGCTCGCCGCCTTCGCCCGGCAGATGCACCGCAGGACCCGGCCTGACACGGTGTGCGTCGGGGTGGCGGCGGCCTTCTCCGGGGGAGTGGGCCGCGGCGACGGGGTCATCAGGTTCGGGCCGAACATGGTCACCGTGGACGACGTGCCGTTCGCCGACGAGATGACCCGCCGGCTGGCCTTCGGCCTGCCGGTCACCGTCGGCAACGACGCCAACCTCGCCGCCCTCGCCGAGCAGACCCGGGGCGTCGGTGTCGGCTGCCGCGACCTCGTCTACCTCCACGGGGACGTCGGCATCGGCGGGGGAGTGATCGTCAACGGCCAGCTGCTCGGCGGCCACCTGGGCTTCGGCGGCGAGGTCGGGCACATGATCGTCAATCCCGACAAGGGCCGCCTCTGCGGGTGCGGCTCGCACGGTTGCCTGGAGGCGGAGGTCGGGGAGCGTGCCCTCCTGGAGGCCGCGGGCCGCTTCGGCTCCCAGGTCGGCAGGGACGCCGTCCGCGCGGTGGTCGACGCCGCGGACCGGGGAGACGTCGTCGCGCAGGCGGCCCTGAGCCGCGTCGGCGACTGGCTCGGCCTGGGCGTCTCCAACCTCGTCAATCTGTTCAACCCGGAGATGGTCGTCTTCGGGGGGACGCTCAGGGAGATCTATCTCGGCTCCGCCGCGCAGGTCCGCAGCCGTCTCGCCCTCGACGCCCTGCCCCCGTGTCGTGAGCACCTGCGCCTGCGCACCTCGGCCCTCGGCGATGACGCCACTCTCGTCGGCGCCGCCGAGCTGGCCTTCTCCCAGGTCCTCGCCGACCCCCTCGAAGTCCTCGCCCGCGCGGGCTCCTGACTTTTCCGCGTCCTCCCGCGTCCTCCCGCGCCCTTCCGCGCTGTCCGGCGGGGCGAGGAGCGGGGGGCATCCCGCCGCCGTGGGCGGGGCGTCCCGAGCCGGTGGGGTTCGTGGCCGGGGCGATCCGCGTTCCATAGTGATCCGCGTCGCGTGGTGATCCGTGTTCGGTGGTGATTCGTGGGATGTCGCGCTGTCGGCACCCAGGGCCCGTGGGTGCCGGCGGCGGTGCGGGTGTTACTTGACGAGACCGGCGACCAGGTGACGCAGTTCGATGTGACCGGCCTTGAGCTCGGCGACGTCACCCTCGACGCGCTTCATGGAGAGTTCGAGGCTGCCGACGGAGCGCTTGACCACGGAGAGCTCCTCGCGCAGCTCGGCGTGCCCGGTTCGCATCTCGGCGCGCAGTTCGTCCTGCCCGGCGCGCAGTTCGTCCTGTCCGGTTCGGAGTTTGTCCATCTCCGTCCGGATTCCAGACATCTCCGTCCGTAGGTCGGTCAGGACCTCGAGGATCCCGGCGCTGACCACCCTGCCTTCCTCGTTCTGCAGGCGGAGCTTGGCGACGTCCGTTTCCAGGACGCGCAGGCGGATGTCTGTGGTGTCCATATCTGTCTTTCTCCTTGCCGTCGACCAGCGGGGGGACCGAGCCTGGTTCCGTGGCGTGGAGGGCGCTCACGGGGAGGGTCGTTCAGGCGGCGTCGCCAGGTTACCGAACGTCACAGGTCCGTCGCCACTCGTGGTCGCGTTTCGGGGGAGACCGCTCGCGCCGGGCGGGGATGAGGCCTCTAACCCCGTGGGGGACAGGACTTACACCGGGTGGAAAAGAAGGACCACCCGTCGCGCGTCCGGGGGACGGCGGCGGGTGGTCCTCGAAGGTCGGAGGGTCAGGAGACCCTGGACTTGGGGGCGGTGAAGGTGTTGCAGGCGCCAGGGGTCTCCTGCTGGAAACCGCGGGTCACCCAGTAGGCGATGTTCTTGGCCGTGCCGTGGCTGGCCGTGCTGTAGGCGGCGTTCAGGACGTACCTGTAGTCCGACTCGCGGCGGTTAAGCGAGCGCCAGATGCTGCCGATGAAGGCGCCGCTCAGGCATTCGGCCTGGAGCTCGATCTTGCGTATCTCGGCGAGCAGGGCCTTCTCGTTCTTGTACTTCCGGGAGTCGACGGCCGTCAGGATCCCGGAGAGCTGCTGGACGTGGTGCCCGTACTCGTGCGCCAGGGTCTGGAGCAGGAACAGCTCGGTCGCCTGGGAGAGGATCCCCTTGCTGAGGTAGAAGGTGATCTTCTTGTTCGCCGAGCAGTAGATCGCCTGGGCGCCCTTGGGGAACTTGCCGCAGCCGGTCGGGACGCCGATGCGCGAGGTGACGGCGAACCGGGGCTTGGAGAAGGGCAGTTTCGCCTTGGCGAACTGGTACTCCCAGCCCTCGTTGAGACAGTCCAGAGCGAAGCTGAGATAGGTCTCCGCGGTCTCCAGGTCGTCGTTGTAGACGGGTTGCTCCGGACAGGCGTCCGGTTCGAGCTTGCCCGTCTTGTAGATCGGGTTGGCGGTCAGGGCGGCCTTGCCCGTGGGCACCGGTGCGAGGTGCCCGGTGGTGGCCGCCGCGCCCGCCGTACCGGAGAGCAGCGTGCTCACGAGCACGCCGGAGAGGAGTGCGATAAGGGGGATGCGCATGATTCTCAACCCTAGGGGAGGTTAAAGGGGGGGTAAAGCTGATATGCGGCCACGCTCGGGGAGCGTGGCCGCATATCGCGGGTTCGTGCCGGGGTCAGGCGGCGCGAGGGTGGTGCCGAGGGGTGTGCGAGGGCGGTACGAAGGTCAGGCGACGCGGCCGGTGGGGGCCGTCCAGGTGTTGCAGCCGGATGGGGAGCCGGCGTTGTAACCGCGCTCCATCCAGTAGGCCTGGCTCCGGCCCTTGCCGTGGTCGTTCTTGGGCCAGTTCTTGTGCCCGTTGGCGTTGACCCAGCTGACCATCGCCTCCCACTGCGCCTGCTCGACCGGCAGGTCGTCGGCGATCTGGCGCAGGAAGGCGGAGCCCAGGCAGTCGGCCTGCAGTTCGAGGCGGCGGGAGAAGGCCAGCTTGGCGGAGGAGGAGGCGCGCCAGATGCTGTTGCCGTAGTAGTCCATGATGCCCGCGAGGCGCTGCACGTGGTGACCGTACTCGTGGGCGATGAACTGGGCGTGGTTGGCCGGGAAGGCGTTCTTCAGGACCTCACGCGTGACACCGATGTAGATGGTGCGGTTGCTGGAGCAGTACAGCCCCCCGGCGCTGCTGGGCCACCGGCCGCAGGGGGTGTTCACCTTGGTGGTGGAGAAACGCAGTCTGGGCTGGGAGAACGCCAGGTTGGTCTTCCTGAACTGGGTCTTCCAGGCCAGGTTCAGGCAGCGGATCATCTTGGTCACGAAGGTCCGGTAGGAGGCCGCGCTCCCCGCGCGGATCTGTCCGGCCTGACAGCGCATGGTGGGCAGGGTGCCGGTGCGGTAGAGGGGACTGGCCGTCGCGGCGGCCCGGCCGCGCGGGGGTGCCTGCTTCCTGGCGGAGGTGGTCGTGCTCGGCGTCGTCTGGGTGACCGGCGCGACCTGCTGCGAGGCGGAGGTCGCGGCGGTCCGTGAGTCGGACGCGTTGGCTGTGTCCAGGCCCGTCACCAGGGCAAACATCAACGAGGCGGCAACAAGAGGCGATAGTTGCCTAAAGGGGAGAGTTTTCATGGTGGGGCAAAGGTTATTGCAAGTGTGGATAAAGCGTGCAGAATCGCCGCTCTCGGGGGTTGTGTTCCCCATCGCAACTAGACTCGTCGTGACGTTGACTGGACAGAGGGGATGATTCCGTGAGCGAGCGGACCGGGCAGCCTGGAAATCTTCTGGAGTCGGTCAAGGGACCAGGAGACCTCAAGCGCTTGGCGGTGGACGAGCTACCGGTCCTCGCCGCGGAGATCAGGGATCTCCTGATCTCCTCCACCGCCCGCAGTGGCGGTCACCTCGGCCCCAACCTCGGCGTCGTCGAGCTGACGATCGCGATGCACCGGGTCTTCGACTCGCCGCACGACCCCATTCTGTGGGACACCGGCCACCAGGCCTACGTCCACAAGATGCTCACCGGCCGGGCCGGGCAGTTCGACACGCTCCGTCAGGAGGGCGGCCTGTCGGGCTACCCGAGCCAGAGCGAGTCCGAGCACGACATCATCGAGAACTCCCACGCCTCGACCGCGCTGTCGTACGCCGACGGCCTGGCCAAGGCGTACAGGGTGCGCGGCGAGGTGGACCGCACGGTCGTCGCGGTGATCGGGGACGGGGCGCTCACCGGTGGCATGGCCTGGGAGGCGCTCAACAACATCGCGGGGCGCAAGGACCTGCCACTGATCATCGTGGTCAACGACAACGGCCGCTCCTACTCGCCCACCATCGGCGGGCTCGCCTCACACCTGGCCTCCCTGCGCACCAACCAGCGCTACGAGGACGTGCTCGACTTCGTCAAGGGCAACCTGACCAGGGTCCCGGTGGTCGGCGCTCCCGTCTACGACGCCCTGCACGGCGTCAAGAAGGGCATCAAGGACGTCCTGGCCCCGCAGGTCATGTTCGAGGACCTCGGCCTGAAGTACATCGGGCTGGTCGACGGCCACGACGAGCAGGCCGTGGAGGCCGCGCTGCGCAGGGCCCGCGACTTCCGCCGCCCGGTCATCGTGCACGTGCTCACCAAGAAGGGCTTCGGCTACTCCCCGGCGGAGAACCACGACGAGGACTGCTTCCACTCGCCGGGCGTCTTCGACCCGCTGACCGGTGAGGAGAAGCCGAAGCCGCACGGCTGGACCAACGTCTTCGGCCAGGAGATGGTGCGCCTGGGCGCCGAGCGGCGCGACATCGTGGCGATCACCGCCGCGATGCTCGGCCCCACCGGCCTGATCCCGTTCTCCGAGGCCTACCCCGACCGCCTCTACGACGTCGGCATCGCCGAGCAGCACGCCCTGACCAGCGCCGCCGGCCTGGCGCTCGGCGGCCTGCACCCGGTGGTGGCGGTCTACGCCACCTTCCTCAACCGGGCCTTCGACCAGCTCCTGATGGACGTCGCCCTGCACCGGCTCCCCGTCACGGTCGTGCTCGACCGGGCGGGCGTCACCGGCGACGACGGCGCCAGCCACAACGGCATGTGGGACCTGTCGATCCTGCAGGTCGTCCCCGGCCTGTCGATCGCCGTTCCCCGCGACGAGCCCCGCCTGCGCGAATTGCTGGCCGAGGCCGTGAAGATCGACGACGGTCCGAGCGTCCTGCGCTACCCCAAGGGAGCGGTGGCCACCGAGACCGAGGCGGTCGGCCGCCTCGGCGAGATGGACGTGCTGCGCGCGGGCGACCCCGACGTGCTGCTCGTGTCCGTGGGACCGATGGCCGAACTGTGCCTGGAGGCCGCCGACCTGCTCGACGCCCAGGGCATCTCCGCCACGGTGGTCGACCCGCGCTGGGTCAAGCCCCTGGACGAGGCCCTGGTCCCGGCCGCCCGCGCCCACAAGCTGGTCGTGGTGGTCGAGGACAACGGCCGGGTGGGCGCGGTCGGCGACGCGGTCGCCCGCATGCTGCGCGACGCCGACGTGGACGTGCCGGTCCGCACGTACGGCATCCCGCAGCGCTTCCTCGACCACGCCAAGCGTCCGAGGATCCTCAGCGAGATCGGCCTGACCTCGCAGGACATCGCCCGCCAGATCACCGAGGCGATCGCGAAGCGCTCCCCGGCCCTGGAGAACCACCCGACCCGCTGAACGAGAGCCCCCCGGTCTCTCCCCGCTATCCGAGGACCTTCCGGCCCGCCTCGCCGGAGCCGGCCGCGCCGCCGGTGCCGCTCGTGTCACCCGCGTCGTCGCCCGTGCCCGCCGCCTCCCGCGGCGGGCGGGCACGGCGGTTGATCACGACGAGGCCCGCGACCACGACGGCCACGCACGCGAAGATCGGTACCAGCAGGTGCTGGTTCTCGCGCAGGGCCTCACCCGCGAGGGCGCCCAGCGACAGGTAGACGCCCACCCAGAGCGCGGCGCCCGCCAGAGCCCAGCGGATGAAGCGCGTGTACGGCATGCTCAGGCTCCCGGCGACGACCGGGGTGAGCGAGCCGACCACGGGCAGGAAGCAGGCGGCGGCCAGAGCCGGGCCGTTGCCCGCGCCCGTGGCCAGTTGCTCGGCCCGCGACCAGCGCCGCTCGCCGATCCTGCGCCCGGCCCCGCTGAGGCGCAGCCGCGATCCGTACCGGCGGCCGACGAGCCAGCCGCCGGTGGCGTACAGGGCGTACCCGGCGCACCCGGCGACCGCCACCGCCGCGATCTCCCACGGACCCGCCAGCGCCGCCCCCGCCACGAGGAGCGCCGCGACACCGGGTATCAGCGAGCCGGCGATCGCCAGCACGGCGAGGAGTATCGAGCCGACCAGGTACGGAGACGACGACTGCAGCATGTCCAGGAGCATGACCCCAGGATCGCGGTCGTGAGCGGTGGGCGGCATCGGGGACCTCCCCCTAAACAACCCCGAGTTCGCCGTTCGGCCGCCGATCCGCTGGGCATGTGATCTGCGACACGGAACCGGCGGTCGAGGAGGGGCCATGGGCGTCTTGCGCGTCAAGTCGGTAGAACAATCGATCTTGGATACCGAGGCGCCGGAACACCGGTTGCGCAAGGATCTCAGCGCGCTGGACCTCACCGTCTTCGGGATCGGCGTCATCGTCGGCACCGGCATCTTCGTGCTCACCGGCCGGGTCGCCAGGGAGATGGCCGGGCCCGCGGTCGCCCTGTCCTTCGTGGTCGCGGGCGTCGTCTGCGCGCTGGCGGCGCTCTGCTACGCCGAGTTCGCCTCCACCGTCCCGGTGGCCGGGTCCGCCTACACCTTCGCCTTCGCCACCCTCGGCGAGTTTCCCGCCTGGATCATCGGCTGGGACCTGATGCTGGAGATGATGCTCGGCGCCGCGGTCGTCGCGGTCGGCTGGTCGGGATACCTGACCTCGCTGCTGGCGTCCCTGGGGGTGACGCTGCCCGGCGCGATCGCGGGGGAGGGGGCGGCGTTCAACCTGCCCGCCGCACTGATCGTGCTGATCCTCACCGCGATCCTGGTCATCGGGATCAAGCTGTCGTCCCGGTTCAACCTGGTCATCGTCACGATCAAGCTCGCGGTGATCCTGCTGGTCATCGTTGCCGGCCTGTTCTTCGTCAGGGCCGCCAACTACTCGCCGTTCATCCCGCCGGCCAAGCCGACCCCCGCCGTGGAGGGACTGTCCGCGCCGCTGATCCAGGTGCTGTTCGGGATCACCCCGGTCGCGTACGGGGTGCTGGGCGTCTTCAGCGCCGCGGCCATCGTGTTCTTCGCCTACATCGGCTTCGACGTGGTCGCCACCGCGGCCGAGGAGACGCGCGACCCGCAGCGGGACCTGCCCATCGGCATCCTGTCCTCGCTCGCCATCTGCACGGTGCTGTACGTCGCGGTATCCCTGGTCGTGGTCGGCATGCAGCCCTACAGCGGGCTCAGCGAGGCCGCGCCGCTGGCCGACGCGTTCAAGGCGGTCGGCCAGACCTGGGCCGCGTCGCTGATCAGCGTCGGCGCCCTGGCGGGCCTGACGACGGTCGTGATGATCCTCATGCTGGGCATGTCACGGGTGATGTTCGCCATGTGCCGCGACAACCTGCTGCCGCGCGGGCTGGCCAAGGTCCATCCCCGATATCGGACCCCGTACCTCATCACCATCATGATGGGCCTCGTCGTCGCGGCCCTGGCCGGGCTGGTGCCGCTGGCCACCATCGCCGAGCTGGTCAACATCGGCACGCTCTTCGCGTTCGTGGTGGTCTCGATCGCGGTGGTCATCCTCCGCCGTACCCGCCCCGACCTGCCGCGTTCCTTCCGCACCCCGCTTGTGCCGCTGGTGCCGATCCTGTCGGTGCTCGCCTGCGTCTACCTGATGCTCAACCTCCCGGTGGAGACCTGGCTCAGGTTCGTGGCGTGGATGCTCCTCGGGATCCTGATCTACTTCGGGTACGGCCACCGGCACAGCAGGCTGTCGGAGCGCTCCCGGTGACGCCGTACGGCCCCCCTGCCGCGGGAGGACAGGGGGGCCGTACGGGGAGACGTCAGGCGGGGACCGAGGCCACGCCCGGCGGCAGGAAGCGCGGCTCGGCGATACCGGCCCGGTCGAGGTACGGGGTGACGCCGCCCAGGTGGAACGGCCAGCCCGCACCGAGGATCATGCACAGGTCGATGTCCTGGGGAGCCGAGACCACGCCCTCCTGGAGCATGAGGCGGATCTCCTCGGCCAGGGCCCGCAGCGCCCGGAGCCGTACCTCCTCCGCCGTCGACGGGGAGGTGCCGCCGGTGAAGAGGGCCACCGCCTCGGGGTCCAGCGAGAAGTCCGGCGCGTAGACGCCCGGCTTGCCCGCCGCGACCAGCCGGGCGAGGTTCTCCGACACCCCGTAGCGGGCCGGGAAGGCCTCGTGCATCGTCTCGGCGACGTGCAGCGCCACCGCGGGACCGACGAGCTGCATCAGCGCGAACGGGGTCATCGGCAGGCCGAGCCCGTCCAGCGCGTGGTCGGCGACCTCCAGCGGGGTGCCCTCGTCGACGGCGCCGATGACCTCGCCCATGAAGCGCGTCAGCAGGCGGTTGACCACGAACGCGGGCGCGTCCTTGACCAGCACGGACGACTTCTTCAGCGACCGGCCGACGGAGAAGGCCGTGGCGAGCGTCGCGTCGTCGGTCTCCGCCCCCCGGACGATCTCCAGCAGCGGCATCACCGCGACCGGGTTGAAGAAGTGGAAGCCCACGACGCGCTCCGGGTGGCGCAGTCCCGAGGCCATCTCGGTCAGCGACAGCGAGGAGGTGTTCGTGGCCAGCACGCACTCGGCGGAGACGACCTCCTCCACCTCGGCGAACACCTTCCGCTTGACCTTCATGTCCTCGAACACGGCCTCGATGACGAAGTCGGCGTCGGCGAACGCGTCCTTGGTCAGCGAGCCGGTCACCAGGGCCTTGAGCCGGTTGGCCTGGTCGGCGGAGACGCGTCCCTTGCCGAGCAGCTTGTCCACCTCGGCGTGGACGTAGCCGACGCCCTTGTCCAGCCGGTCCCGGTCCAGGTCGGTCAGCACGACCGGGACCTCCAGGCGGCGGGCGAACAGCAGCGCCATCTGCGAGGCCATCAGGCCCGCGCCGACGACGCCGACCTTGGTGACCGGGCGGGCCAGCGCCTTGTCGGGGGCGCCCGCGGGCTTCTTGGCCCGCCGCTGGACCAGGTCGAAGGAGTACAGGCCGGCGCGGAGCTCGTCGCCCATGAGGAGGTCGGCCAGGGCCTGGTCCTCGGCGTCGAAGCCCTCGTCGCGCGAGGCGGTGCGGGCCAGCTCGACCAGCTCCAGCGCCCGGTACGGGGCCGGGGAGGCGCCGTGCAGCCGCATGTCGAGCAGGAAGCGCGCGTCGGCGACCGTCTTGGCCCAGTCGTCCCCGGTGTGGTCGGTACGGGAGACCGTCACGTCGCCGCGCAGCACCTGGGCGGCCCAGCGCAGCGACTCCTCCAGGAAGTCGGCGGGCTCGAACATCGCGTCGGCGACACCGAGCGCGAATGCCTCCCTGCCCTTGATCATGCGGTTCTGCGAGAGCGGGTTCTCGACGATCAGCTTGACGGCCGCGGCCGGGCCGATCAGGCGGGGCAGCAGCTGGGTGCCGCCCCAGCCGGGGACCAGGCCGAGGAAGCACTCGGGCAGCGCCACGGCGGGCACGCCCGAGGAGATGGTCCGGTACGTGCAGTGCAGCGCGACCTCCAGGCCGCCGCCCATGGCCGCGCCGTTGACGAAAGCGAACGACGGCACGTCCAGCTCGCCCAGGCGGCGGAACACGTCGTGCCCCAGCTTGCCGATCCGGAGCGCCTGGTCCCGCTCGGAGACCATCGCGGCGCCCTTGAGGTCGGCGCCGACGGCGAAGACGAACGGCTTGCCGACGACGCCCACGGCCGCCAGGTCGCCGCGCTCGGCGACCGCGTCCAGGGCCTCGCCCAGCGAGGTCAGCCCGCCGGGGCCGAACGTCGACGGTTTGGTGTGGTCGAAACCGTTGTCCAGCGTGATCAGGGCCATGATGCCCGCCCCGTACGGCAGCTCCACGTCGCGGACGGCCGCCCGGGTGACGACCTCGTCGGCGAAGAGCCGGGTGATGTCCGTAGCGCTCGTGGTGCCCGTCTTGATGTCCGTCACTTCTCGCCCTCCCAGCCGAGGTTCTCCCAGATGACCGTTCCGCCCATGCCCAGGCCCACGCACATCGTGGTCACGCCGTAGCGGACGTCGGGGCGCTCGCCGAACTCGTGGGCGAGCTGCGTCATCAGGCGCACCCCGGAGGAGGCCAGCGGGTGGCCGAAGGCGATGGCGCCGCCGTAGGGGTTCACCCTGGGGTCGTCGTCGGCGATGCCGAAGTGCTCCAGGAACGCCAGCACCTGCACGGCGAACGCCTCGTTGATCTCGAACAGCCCCATGTCGGAGATGGAGAGCCCGGCCAGGCGCAGCGCCCGCTCGGTGGACGGGATCGGCCCGACACCCATCACCTCGGGGTCCACGCCCGCGAAGGCGTACGAGACCAGGCGCATTTTCGGCGCGAGACCGAGCTCCTCCGCGACGTCGGCGGCGGCCACGACGCAGCCGGTGGCGCCGTCGTTGATGCCGGAGGCGTTGCCGGCGGTGACCCGGCCGTGCGAGCGGAACGGGGTCTTCAGCCCGGCGAGACCCTCCAGCGTGGTGCCGGGGCGGGGAGCCTCGTCGGCCGTGGCCAGCCCCCAGCCCTTCTCCGCCGACCTGGTCGCCATCGGGACCAGGTCGTCCTGGATCCTGCCGTCGGCGTACGCCTTGGCGACCTTCTCCTGGGAGGCGAGGGCGAAGGCGTCCGCGCGGTCCTTGGTGATGGAGGGGTAGCGGTCGTGGAGGTTCTCGGCGGTCATGCCCATGACGAGGGCGGAGCCGTCCACGAGCTGCTCGGCCAGGAAGCGGGGGTTGGGGTCGACGCCCTCGCCCATGGGGTGGCGGCCCATGTGCTCGACGCCGCCGGCGATGGCGACGTCGTAGGCGCCGAAGGCGATGCCGCCGGCGACCGAGGTCACCGCGGTCATCGCGCCCGCGCACATGCGGTCGATCGAGTAGCCGGGCACGGTCTTGGGCAGCCCGGCCAGGATCGCGGCGGAGCGGCCGAGGGTCAGGCCCTGGTCGCCGATCTGCGTGGTGGCCGCGATGGCCACCTCGTCGACGCGCTCGGGAGGCAGATTCGGGTTACGCCGGATCAGCTCGCGGATGACGCGGATCACCAGGTCGTCGGCGCGCGTCTCGGCGTACAGGCCCTTGGGGCCCGACCTGCCGAATGGCGTGCGCACACCGTCGACGAATACGACGTCACGAGACGAAGGCACGGGGTTCGCTCCTCGTTGCTGGATGGCTTCCCCCCTATGCTACTCGCGAGTAACAACGCTTGGCGCGGCCGGGGGAGCAAGAGGTGGGTAAGTTGTCCCCAAGAGTGTGCGGGCCTACGCTCCCACCTCGCGGGCCGTGTCCGGGATGCGGGGCGGGGGTAACTCTGGCAGACTTTGGAAAACGCTTTCCGGGAGGTTGTCGGTGGTCACGCTTGAGGATGTCGCCCGGCACGCGGGCGTCTCGCTCGCCACGGCGTCGCGGGTGCTCAACGGCAGCACCCGGCAGGTGGGCGCCCCCCTGCGGGCCAAGGTGGAGCTGGCCGCCGCCGAGCTGGGATACCGCACCAACGTGGCCGCGCAGACCCTCGCCAGGGGCGCCAGCAACGTGATCGGCCTGGTCGTCCACGACCTCACCGACCCCTACTTCGCCGCGATCGCCGACGGGGCCATGCGGGTCGCCGAGAGCCAGGGGCTCATGGTCATGATCGGCACCACCCACCGCGACCCCGAGCGGGAGATCGCCTACGTCTCGACGCTCAACGCCCAGCGGGTCCGCGCCGTGCTGCTCGTCGGCTCCAGGGTCACCGACCCGGAGACGACCCGGCGGCTCCGGGCGGAACTCGACCACTACCGGGAGTCGGGGGGCCGGGTCGCCTGCGTGGGCCAGAACCTGCTCGGCGTCGACACGGTGGTGCCGGACAACCGCAGGGGCGCCGCCGAGCTGGCCCGCGCCCTCGCCGGGCTGGGGCACAGGAACTTCGCCATCCTCGCCGGGCCCGACTGGCTGATCGCGCCCAGGGACAGGGTGGAGGGGTTCACCGGCGCGCTGGAGGAGCTCGGCCTGCCCGCGCCGCGCGTCCTGCACGGCTCCTTCGACCGGGAGGGCGGCTACGGGGCCGCCACCCAGGTGGCCGGGGTCACCTGCGTCTTCGCCGTCAACGACGTGATGGCGGTGGGCGCCCTGGCCTCCTTCAGGGACCGGGGCATCCGGGTGCCCGAGGACGTCTCCGTGGCCGGTTTCGACGACATCTTCACCCTGCGGGACCTGGTCCCCTCGCTGTCCACCGTACGGTTGCCGCTGGCCGACATGGGCGCCCGCGCGCTGGAGCTGGCCCTCGGCCCGTTCGAGGAGGCCAGGGCCGAGGCCGTGACCGGTGAGGTGATCCTCCGGGAGAGCACCCGCGGCCTGGGGTGAGGCGACGGGCCCCCTGTGGCGGGGGCGTCACGACAAGCGGCCCGGACACCCCGTGGGTGGCCGGGCCGGTCGTGTCGTAGGGGAACGCGGGGGGCGGGGAGACAGGGGGCGGGCGGGGCTCAGCGCATGCCGGGAACGGGGTTTCCCTGCTCGCTGATCGGCGGGGCCATGATCTGCCCGCGCAGCCAGCGAATCGTTCTGATGACCCCGTCGCCGTAGCCGGGGGAGTGCTGGCGGCCCCGGCCGAGCTGCCGGGAGACGTCCTCGGCCGCGCTCTCCTCCATGCCGAGGTTGAGGCCGGTCGGTCCGTGGATGGGGCGGGGCGTGTTGCGGACCGGGGACTTCCTGCGGGTGCCGAGCACCCATTCGCAGACGGCGATGGTGCCCGAGCACCATTCCTTCTCCCACTCGCCCGCCGCGTTGGGCATGCCCTGGCGGGCCAGCTCGGCGATCCTGCCGATCTCGGCCTCGGTGCGCAGGATCACGCCGCGGCCGCCGACCAGGTGTCCCCAGCCTTCGGAGGAGCGGCGGCCGGGGATGGGAAGCCCGTCCTTGGCGCCGATCAACCAGTTCAGGGTGCTGATGACCCCGTCGGCCGGCACGACCCGGCCTTCGCGCGGAACCCGCTCGGCGGCGTCGATCTCGGCGCGCGCCTCGGCGAGGGTGGGCGGGGATCCCGAGCTGGGGCGGCCGCTGATCGGTGCCTGCTCCCGCTTGCCCAGGGCCCAGAGGATCGCCTCTCCCTGGCCTGATGGGGCGGAGTCGGGGTTGGCGGCCTCCCACTCCCTGATCGCTTCCAACACGGCCATCACATGTTCCGGCGGCCGCTGTACGGCGGGGCTGGCTTCGCTTTCTGCGGTCGTCATACCCCTACCGTACGAGTACCTGCCATGTCACTCCAACGTGAAGTGGCAATCCGGGCCCGGCGAACGCGTTTTCCTCCCCGTTGGAACGGTCCCCCGCCGCGAAATGTCGTGGCGGGGGATCGCGCGTCAACCTCCGACGAACTCGGCGAAGGCGGCCTTGACCCTGGCCAGGATCTCGTCGGGGTCGGCGGCCCACACGTCGGCGTTGAAGATCTCCACCTCGATGTCCCCCGTGTAGCCCGCCTCGGCCACCGCGCGGGTCATCGGGGCGAAGTCGATCACGCCGTCGCCCATGACCCCCCGGCCGAGCAGCACGTCGGCGGGGAGCGGCGACAGGAAATCGCACACCTGGTAACTCGCGATCCGGCCCGAGGCCCTGGCGATCTGCTCTAGGACCCCCGGGTCCCACCACACGTGGAAGGTGTCGACGACGACGCCCACCTGCTCGGAGGGGTGCGCCTCGGCCAGGTTGAGCGCCTGGCCGAGCGTGGACAGCACGGCCCGGTCGGCGCAGTACATCGGGTGCAGCGGCTCCAGGGCCAGCCTCACCCCGCGCTCGCCCGCGTACGGGGCCAGCACGGCCAGCGCCTCGGCGACCCGCTCCCGCGCGGCGGGCAGGTCGCGGGAGATCGTGCCCAGCGGCTCGCCGGGCACCACGCCGGGCAGGCCGCCGACCACCATGACCAGGCAGGCGGCGTTCAGCGTCGCGGCCTCGTCGATCGCCCTGCGGTTGTCGTCCAGGGCCTTCGGCCCTCCGGAGGTGAGGAACCCGCCCCGGCACAGCGACGACACCCGCAGCCCGGCGTCCGCGACGAGCTTGACGGTCTCCTCCAGGCCCTGCGCGGCGACGTCCTGCCGCCACAGGCCGACGGCCTCGACGCCGTGCCGCACGCACCCGTCGACGGCCTCGGCCACCGACCACCGCTTCGTGGTCCACTGGTTCAGCGAGAAACGGCTCGTCCGCGCTCTCACAGCCCGTTCACCGCCAGCAGGGAGCGCATCCGGGAGACCGCCAGCTCGGGGTCGGCCAGCAGTCCGGCCCCGTCGGCCAGGCGGAACACCTCGGCCAGGTGGGGCAGGGACCTGGCCGCCTGGGCGCCGTTGACCATGCTGAAGGCGTCCTGGTGGCCGTTGAGCCACGCCAGGAAGACGATGCCCGTCTTGTAGTTGTACGTCGGGGCCTCGAAGATCTTCCGTGAGAGCGGGACGGTGGGCTCCATGATCTCGTCGTACCGCCCGAGGTCGCCCGCGTCGAGTTCCTCCAGGGCCGCGGCGGCGGCGGGGGCGATCGCGTCGAAGATCCCCAGCAGCGCGTGGCTGCCCGACTTGATCAGCGAGGGGTAGTTGAAGTCGTCGCCGGTGTAGAGCCGTACGCCCTCGGGCAGCGCCGCGCGCAGCCCGATCTCGTGCTCGGCGTCCAGCAGCGAGACCTTGACCCCGTCCACCTTCGCCGCGTGGTCGCGGATCAGGGACAGGAACGACGCGGTGGCCTCGGGCACGTCCCGCGAGCCCCAGTAGCCCGCCAGGTTCGGGTCGAACATCTCGCCCAGCCAGTGCAGGATCACCGGGCGGTCGACCCGCGAGAACAGCTCGCCGTAGACGCGGTGGTAGTCCTCCGGGCCCCGCGCGATCGCGGCCAGCTGGCGGCTCGCCATGACGATGACCCCGGCGCCCGCGTCCCGCACGGTCTCGATCTGCTCGGTGTAGGCCGCCACGACCTCGTCCAGGGTCTGAGCGCGCGGGGCCTGGTCGGTGCCCGCGCCGCAGGCCACCAGTGCCGCGGGGTCGCCGAAGGCCTTCGCCTCGGTGGCGCTGCGCCGGATCAGCTCGCGGGTGGCCGCCCAGTCGAGGCCCATGTTGCGCTGGGCGGTGTCCATGGCGTCGGCGATCCGCAGCCCGTACGACCACAGGTGGTGTCTGAAGCGCAGGGTGGCGTCCCAGTCGACGGCGGCGGGGGAGCCCGGGGTGTTGTCGCCGAGTGGGTCGGCGACCACGTGCGCGGCCGCGTAGACGGTGCGGCTCACGGCGGGGCCCGCGGGCCTGGCCCAGGTGACCGGCTCGCGCAGGGTGTGCTCCCCGCCGGGCAGCGCGATCCTCAGGGCCATCAGGGCTCCACCGGCAGGCGGCGGCCCTCGGCGGAGGAGCGCAGGCCCAGCTCGGCGAGGCGGACGCCGCGCGCGCCCGAGGCGAAGTCGTAGGGGAAGGGCGCGTCCTCGACCACGTGGCGGACGAACCGCTCCCACTGGATCTTGAAGCCGTTGTCGAACTCCGCGTTGTCGGGCACCTCCTGCCAGCCGTCCCTGAAGCGGGCGGTGGCGGGCAGGTCGGGGTTCCAGACCGGCTTGGGAGTGGTGGCGCGGTGCTGGATCCGGCAGTCGCGCAGGCCCGCGACGGCGCTGCCGTGCGTGCCGTCCACCTGGAACTCCACCAGTTCGTCGCGGTTCACCCTGACGTTCCAGGAGGAGTTGATCTGCGCGATGATCCCGCCCTCCAGCTCGAACACCCCGTAGGCGGCGTCGTCGGCGGTGGCCCGGTAGCTCTCGCCCCGCTCGTCCACCCGCTCGGGGATGTGGGTGACGGCCTGGGCGTAGACCGAGGTGATCCGGCCGAACAGGTTCTCCAGCACGTACGCCCAGTGCGGGAACATGTCGAGGACGATGCCGCCGCCGTCCTCGGCGCGGTAGTTCCACGACGGGCGCTGCGCGTCCTGCCAGTCGCCCTCGAACACCCAGTAGCCGAACTCGCCGCGCACCGACAGGATCCGGCCGAAGAAGCCGCCGTCGATCAGGCGCCTGAGCTTGAGCAGGCCCGGCAGGAAGAGCTTGTCCTGCACGACGCCGTTCTTCACGCCCCGGGCGGTCGCGGCCTCGGCCAGCGCCAGCGCGTCCTCGTACGTCTCCGCGGTCGGCTTCTCCGCGTAGACGTGCTTGCCCGCCTCGATCGCCGCGAGCACGGCCTTCACGCGGGCCTGGGTGACCTGGGCGTCGAAGTAGATCAGGTTGGCGTCGTCCGCGAGGGCGGTGTCGAGGTCGGTGGTCCAGGACTCGATGCCGTGGCCCTCCGCCAGCCTCTGCAACTTCTCGGCGTTGCGGCCTACCAGCACCGGCCTGAGCAGGACCCTCCTGTCGCCCGACAGTGTCACGCCACCCTGCTCGTTGATGGCCAGGACCGAGCGGACCAGGTGCTGGCGGTAGCCCATGCGGCCCGTGACACCGTTCATCACGACGCCGATGCTTTGCGGGGACATCTTTCTCCGACCTCCAAGGAAAGCGCTTTCCTTAACACCGTACGACAGGCGTCCCACCTGCGGCAAGCGCCGGAGCCCAGTTGAAGTGCCGTTGAGGTGCGGCCGGGGGCGGGAGGGCGTCCGCGGAGGCGGTGTACGGGCCGCTCCGAGGCTGGTGTGCGCCCCTCGCTCTCCCGTGGCGCGGGACCGGTAAACTCCGATCACCGATCGTCTAGAGGTGGGAGCAGGGTGTCGGCCATCCGGCTGCTGGTCCTCGGGGCCGTCCGTCAGCGTGGCCGGGCGCACGGCTACCAGGTGCGCGGCGACCTGGAGAGCTGGGGCGCTCACGAGTGGTCCACGGCCAAGCCCGGCTCGATCTACCACGCGCTCAGGCAGATGGCCAAGCAGGGGCTGCTGCGGGCCCACGAGATGGCGCCGAGCGCCGCGGGCGGGCCGCCGCGCGTGGAGTACGAGCTCACCGGCGAAGGTGATGCGGAGTTCCTGGGCATGTTGCGTACGGCCCTGGCCAGGCACGATCAGAAGATCGACGAGCTGACGGCCGGGGTGGGTTTCCTCACCTGCCTGCCCAGGGAAGAGGTGGTCGCGCTGCTGAAGGAGCGGCTGGCGGCCCTCGAGGGCTGGCGGGCGGAGGTCGCCCGCCACTGGACGTCCGACGACGCGGACTCCCGGGACTGGGAGCCGATCGCCGAGATCATGCGTCTGTGGACGCACTTCTCCGGCAGTGGTGCAGAGTGGACCCGCGGGCTGATCGAACGCCTGGAAAGGGACGCGCGCGCGTCCTGAGGGGGCCGTGCGGGCGCCTCCGGCCGCCCGGCGGGCGCCGGTTCACGGGGCCACGGTCGTCGACCCGGGAGGGAACTGGATCCGGATCTTCCCCTCGTCCAAGGACGCGAGCCGGGAGGAACCCTCGGGCGGCAGGCTCGCCACGGCGCTGCAGAACGCCGTCGTCATCGGCGACTCCCACGGGGATCACCGGCAGGCCGCCAAGATCCTCGACGGCGCGCTGGCGCGAGCGGGGGACGCGCCGAACGTGGAGCTCGTCGAGGCGCTCCTCTACCGCGCGGAGCTGGCCCTGACGCTCTCCGACCGCGAGCGGGCGGGCGAGCTGCTGGCCCGCGTCCGCGCGATCCCCCTGGACGCCGCCGAGCGGGAACGGCTGGCCGAGTCGCTGGCCGGCGCGGACGACATCGAGGCGGCCCTGGCGGCCGGCTGAGCACCAGGGGATTCCGGCGTTTCTCAGCGAAATTCCGGTGTTTACAGGATCTTCACGGCGCGTTCGCAGGGGAAAGGGCGGACCGCGAATTTCCGCGCGCCATGTCGTCGCAGATCAAACGTGTCCGATCTTGGATCAGGGCAGTATCCGACCAAGCACGTCCTGACTCGTCGTCAAACCATGACATTTCCGCATTTGTCATGAGTTGAGACGTTCCGTCTGTCCTCCTCTCGCCGTGCCCAGACCCCCCGACTGGCCGAGGTGGAGCGACAGAAGGGGCCACTCGTGAAACGAGTCGTCACCGGGATTTCCGCTGCCCTCACGGCAATTCTCCTCACCGTTTCCCTGACAACGGGGACGGCGTCGGCGACCCCGCCCAACATTCCCTCCGCGGCCACCGCCGCCAGCAGGCTCGCGACGCTCACCGTCGCCGCCGAGACCAACCAGTCCTCCTACGACCGGTCGTTGTTCAACCACTGGATCACCATCAGCGGCGCCTGCAACACCCGGGAGACGGTGCTCAAGAGGGACGGTACGGGAGTGGTCGTCAACTCCAGCTGCGTGGCCACCTCCGGCAGCTGGTACTCCCCGTTCGACGGCGCCACCTGGACCGCCGCGAGCGACGTCGACATCGACCACATGGTGCCGCTCGCCGAGGCGTGGCGCTCGGGCGCCTACGCCTGGACCAGCGCGCAGCGCCAGTCCTACGCCAACGACCTGGGCGGCCCCGAGCTGTGGGCGGTCACCGACAACGTCAACCAGGCCAAGGGCGACCAGGACCCCTCGACGTGGCAGCCGCCGCTGGGAAGCTTCGACTGCACCTACGCCAGGGCGTGGATCCAGGTGAAGTACTACTGGAAGCTGACGCTGCAGAGCTCGGAGAAGAGCGCCCTGCAGAGCATGCTCGCGAGCTGCTGAGCGTCCCGCCCCCTCACCGGGGGCGGGACACTCGCCGTGCGCGCGACCGGGAGATCCCGTGCCGGGTCCCGCGCCCCGGCTCAGGGGTGGGGGCGGGCCCCGGGATCTCCCGGTCGCGCGCACGGCCGCCGGTGACACCGGTCAGGCCGTACGGCTCGGGGAGGCGGAGGTCACGGGGCCGCGATGGAGTACGTCGCGCCCGCCTGGGTCGGGAAGGTGATCACGTTGCCGCTGACGGTGTGGGCCACCGTGCCGCCGCCGACCCGGTTGACCACGATCGTCTGGCCGGGCCAGGGGTGCTGCAGGCGTACCTGGCGGCCCGCCTCGCTGGTGATGTCGACGTAGGTCACCCGCCCGCCGGAGAACGCGCCGGAGACGACCAGGGCGTCCTTCTCCCGCAGCTTGACGAAGCTCGCGTTCCTGTTCGCCGGCCAGACGGGGAACACCCGCATGACGCCGCCGTCGCTCTGCAGCATCATGTTGTTGACCGCCTCGATCGCCCCGCCCTTCTCGATCCCGTGGTGGGGGTCCCGGACGAGCAGGTTGGCGTCCAGCTTGTTGTTGATCTCGTTCTTCAGCCTGTCGATCAGGCTCTGGGCCGGGTAGCCCACCCGCGCCGCCTGGGTGAACACCTTGGGGAAGCTGTTGTCCTGGCCCCAGGAGTTCATCGCGTCGAGCGTGTCGATCGCGGTCTGCCGGTCGGCCGCCGGGGAGTTGATCCCGAGGGCCTCGCCGGGGTGGACGAACTCCAGGTTGACGGTGTTGTCGCCCGGCCGGATGGCGCGGCCGTCGCTGAGCGTGCCCGGGTCGGCCAGCGCGTAGACCTTCCTGCCGTTGTGGGTCGTGGTCGGGATCGGCGCCAGGCGCTGCAGGATGTTCGTCCAGGTGGCCCGGTCGCCCGCGTCGACGTTGAGCTCCGCGCTCGCGTCGATCAGCGTCGACAGCAGGTTCCGCAGCAGCCCGAGGTCGGCGCTGGAGTTGCGTCCCCAGGTGCCCTCGTGCGGCCCGCCGTAGAGGTTGTAGCGCTGCGCGGCGGCGTCGTAGTCCAGGTAGTGCTGGAAGAAGGTGGCGACCTCCTTCATGAAGGGGTACGCCTTCGACGTCAGGAAGGTCCGGTCCCTGGTGTAGTCGTAGTAGGCGATGTACTGCGAGACGGTGAACAGCGAGTTGACCACCTGCTGGTGGTAGTTGTCGTCGGCGGTCGCGCCGAAGGGCGCGATGCCGACGGGGAAGAGCACCCCGCCGGGCACGCCGCCACTGGGGAACCGGGCGTTGACGTAGTCCGGCTTCACCCGCCTCAGGTCCTGCTGCGCCCGCCGCCTGGCCTCGGGCAGGTAGGCCTGCACCAGGTCGTAGTACGGCAGGGCGAGGTCGGTCCTGTTGCTGGAGTAGACGCCGTAGAAGTTGGCCATCCAGTTGTAGTTCAGGTGCATGTCACCGCTGAACTGGGGCGAGTCGGTGGTGGCCCAGATGCCGTAGAGGCCGGGGGCCGTCTTGCCCGCGCGGCTGGAGGAGCCGATCAGGTACAGCGACCCGTAGTAGAACCTCTCCAGCACGTCGTCGTTGAGGTCGACGTACGACCTGAGCCAGTACTGCTTCCACCACTCGACGTGCGCGGTGTAGAGCGTGTCGAGGGAGCCGCCGCTCTGGCCGTCCACCAGCGCGCGGGCGGCCGGTGCCGGGTCCGCCGGGTTCTGGCCGCCGCCGGCGACGCCCGTCACGACACGTACGGTCTGGCCGGGCGGCAGGTCGAAGACGACCGTCGCCGCGGGGCCGGACGCGGTGGGGCCTCCCACCGGGGTCGCGCCGATCAGCCGGGTGGCGAGGGAGGCCCTGGAGACCCACCTCGACCCCGAGGGGGTCTGGCGCGTCGCCCACGCCGTGGCGCCCGAGACGCCCGCCGTGTTGGTGAAGCCCGTCCTGGGGGCGGGCGACCCGGCGGAGGTCTGCGCCTTCAGCCGCACCGTGGAGGAGCCGAGAGACTGGATCTGGGTGACCACGAGGTTGTCGTTGGCGCCGGTCCAGGTCTTCATGGCCACCGGCACGCCGCCGATGGTCATCGAGGTGTCGATCTCGCCCTTGAGGATGTTCTGCTCCTCGAGGAAGGGCCCGGACGGCTGGGTGGGCCCTCCGGCCCCGTACAGCTCGATCTGGCCGATGCGGGCGCGGGGGTTGGCGGTGGAGTCCGGCGTCGTGCCCTGGGTCGGCTCGGTGATGTTCAGCCGCACGTAGCGGGCGGTGACCGAGGCGATCGTCCGGTCGCTGACGCCGCCGGTGTTGCCGCTCACTGTGTCCACGGTGGACCAGGCGTTGTTGTCGGAGCTGACCGAGACGGTGAAGTTCCTGGTGTTGTTGGCCGTCTCGGCGGGCCGGGCGGCGGAGTCGTGCCTGACGACGTAGCGGGTGAAGGTCTTGGCGGAGCCGAGGTCGAGGGTGATCGTCTGGGGTTTGCCGACCTCGGAGACCCAGCCCTCGTACCCGGAGCCCCACCCGCCGTTGACGGCCCGGCTCGGCGGGAAGCTCGGGTGGGAGCTCGACGCCGACGCCGAGGCGCCCAGCGCGAGGTTGCCCGGCGAGCCCGTGCCGGCGTTGGGGGAGATGGAGACCGAGCCCAGGGAGACCAGGGAGGGGTTGGGGTTGCCCGCCCAGAAGTTCCCCTTGGTGATGTGGAAGGTCTTGAAACCGTCACCTCCGGCGGAGGTGACGCCGACGTCGCCGTTGCCGAGCAGGGCGGTGCTCGGCATGGTGTTCGACACGGCGTTGGTGTACGCCTGGTTGGTCCACCTGCCCTTGATGCCGGAGAGCAGTTGCTGGACCTCGGTCCACTGCTGGGCGGGGGAGGGGGTCGCGGCCTGGGCCGGGGTGGCCGTCACGAGCGTGGCCGCGAGCGCGGCGGCCAGCGCGGCGGCGAGGAGGTTTCTGAGACGGGGTTGCCTTGTTCCGCTCACGGGGGGTGTCCCTTTCATGGGAGTGCGGGGGCTTTCTGAGTGTTTCTGCTGGTCCCGGGGTTCATCGCCGCCGGGTCAGGGGCGGTGTGTACGGGTCTGTGGCGGCCTCCTGCCTGGGGTTGGGGGCTTCGAGGAGATGGGTGGGGGTCAGTGCCGGTGGGTGTGGTCGGGTTGCCGGATGTCGCCGGGATGCTCGAAGCCCGGCAGGAGGACGGCCCTCGCGCACCGCGCGTCCGCCCACAGCGCGAAGCTCCGGCGGCGCCCGGCCTCCAGCAGGGCGGCCCTGATCCGCGGGGCGGCCCGCCGGAGCGTGACGGTCCCCGCCTGGAGCGGGCCCGTGACGAAGGTGTGGCGCTCGATCGGGCCCACGACGGCGTCCTCGGGCGCCGCGAACAGGGCCCTGTCGACCGCCTCGGCGAACTCGCCCCGGCGCACCAGATAGCGGCGGCCGCCGTTGACCGGACGGCCGTCGTAGTGGTGGGTCACCATGCGGGCGGGGCGGCCCCGGTACCTGTCCTGGTTGGCGGCGTAGTAGGCCGCCACCTCGCGGTCGCCGACCGTGACGCCGGCGGTCACCTCCCGGTAGAGGGCCTGCGCGAGAGGGCCGGCCGCCAGGACGGCGGCCAGCACGCTTCCGAGCTCCAGGCGCGCGGTGGCGTCCAGCTCCAGCGGGGGCGCCCGGGGGCTCGCAGGCCGCCGTCAGGCCGCGCCGCGCCGCCTCGTCGGCGACGACCTGCTCGGTGACGAGCAGCTGGACGGCCCAGCGGCGCAGCTGGCGGCCCTCGGTCGTGCCGTCGGCGGGCAGCAGGGAGCCGCGAGGCCCCGCCCGCAGCAGCCGGACGCGCTCCTCGACCCGGGCCACGGTCACGGGTGTCTCCCCGACCCAGGCGGCGACCGCGGATGTCTCGTGGGGGTGCGCGCCGGTCACGGGCGTCTTCCCGACCCGGGCGGCGACCGCGGATGTCTCGTGGGGGTACGCGCCGGTCACGGATGTCTCTCCGGCGCGGGCGGCGACCGCGGGCGTCTCGTGGACGTGGGCGGCGGTCACCCGGCGTCCCGTACGAGCAGAGGCACCGCCGGGGAGTACGAGAGCCTGCCGAACCACATGCACTTGAGCAGCACCCACCACGACCCCGGCCTGGTCCCGGGCGGTACGGTCACGTCGACGTGGAGTTCCGCGCCGCCGCCCGCCGCGACCTCGAGGGGGTGGGAGGCCGTCCGGACCGCGTCCCACGTCCCCCACGGGCTGATCACCTGGGCCTCGCCCCTGATGTCGAAACCGGCGTGGTTGCGCAGCACGGCGGTCAGCCGCCCGCTCCGCCCCGGCGCGAGGGTCAGTCCCTCCCCGGCCGGCTCGACCTCCAGCAGCCCGGTCCGCCCGCCCGGCGCCGGACGGCCACGCCCGTCCACGAAGAGGACGTCCTCGTGGACCTGGCCGCCGTGGGTGAGCTGCGCGGCGATCACGTACGGTCCCGCACCGGCGTCCGGGGCGGGGGTGAGGTCCACCTCGAAGGAGGTCCAGCCGCCGGGCCCCAGCAGCACCGGCCGGTCGCCGGGGTCGGCGTCCCAGCCGGGCGGGGTCACGATCCTGAGGTGGCCTTCGGCGTCGGTGTCGACGAGGTCGGAGGCGAGGGTCACGCGCAGCCGGCCCCCGGCCCCCGGCTCGCCGGACGGCCGCAGGCTGACGCTCATCGGCTGGTAGCCGAGCGGAGCCGCCCCCCTGTTGTGCAGCCAGTAGCGGGAGAAGACCGGCTGCGCGACCTCCGCCGAGGGACCCAGCGGCGCCCCGCCCGGCTCGCCCAGGTCCGCGGCCCGCGCCCGGAGCGCGGAGGTCAGGTCCGTGGAACGGGGCGCGGAGGCCAGGTCCGTGGAAACCCTCGCGGAAGCCCCCGCGAGAGCCCCTGAGGAGGTATCCGAGAAGGCCCTCGCGGAAGCCTTCGCGAAGGTCTCTGCGGGAACCCCGCTGGAAACCGCCACGGGAACCGGGTCGCCGCCACGCCGCCGCGCCGCGGGGGAGGGTTCGTGAAGGACTTGTGGAGGGCACGGAAAGCGTGGAGAACACGGAGGGCATGGGGGGCACTGTGAACGGCAAGCGCCGCGGCCGCCGGCCGACGATGGTCGATGTGGCGCGGGAGGCGGGGGTGGCACTGCGCACCGTCTCCCGCGTCGTCAACCAGGACCCCACCGTGGGGCCCGACCTGGCCACCAGGGTCCACGCCGCCATCGCCAGCCTGGAGTATCAGCCGGACGAGCGGGCCCGCCAGCTGCGCCTGGGGGTCACCGGGACCCTGGGGGCGGCCGTCCGGCAGCTCTCGCACGTCAACCCGGTGCTCCAGGCCCTGGAGCGCGCGGCGCGCGCGGCCAAGCTCATGGTCCTGGCCGCCTCGACCGAGGACGACGAGCAGTTGGAGCGCGACGTCGTGATGTCGATGTGCCGGCGCCGCTTCGACGGCGTCATCCTCGAACCCATAGGGAGCGGGCACGACTACCTGGTCCCCGAGCTGGACGCGGGCCTGTCGCTCGTCGCCGTCGACCGGCCCGTTCACGGTCTCGACGTCGACTGCGTGCTCTCCGACAACGTCGGGGGCATCGAGCTCGCCTTCGAGCACCTCGTCCGCCACGGTCACCGGCGCATCGCCTACATCGGCGACGACGAGCGCATCTTCACCGGCCACGAGCGGGCCACCGCCTTCCGCGGCTGCCTCGCGGCGCACGGCGCCCCCGCCGAGGGGATGGTCCACCCCGGCAGGATCGAGCCGGGCCGGATCGCCGCGGCGGTCCACGCGGTCCTGTCGGGGCCGTCCCCGGCGACCGCCCTCGTCACCGGGAACGCCACCACCAGCGTCGAGGTGCTGCGCCGCCTCCGGGGCGGCTTCGAGCGCGTCGCCGTCGTCGGGTTCGACGACTCCGAGCTCGCCACCAGCCTGCGCCCCGACCTGACCGTGGTCGCCCAGGACGCCACGACGATCGGCGGCACCGCGATCGACATGCTCCTGGCCCGTATCGCCGACCCCGGCCGTCCCGTACGCCGCGTGACGGTGCCCGTGGAGCTCCTGGCGCGGGGTTCGGGGGAATCGGCCCCCGGGGTGTGACACCCCCGCGCCGTCCCCGTCGCGCCGTCCCCCCCGTGCCATCCCCCCGCGCCGTCCCCGGCGCGTCCCGTCGTTCCTGCCCCGCTGTCCCCGCCGCGTCTCCCTCGCGAGGCCATCCCCGCCTGTCGTCACCGTGTGTCGTCATCGAGCCTCGTTCGAGGCGGGCGGCGCCGGGTGGCCGCCCTCCCGGGTAATCGCCTTGGTTTCATGACATTCGGCGGCATCGCACGCCCGTCGAACTCCCCGCCCAATTGCATTCCCGCGAAAAGCCGACATCGAGACCGGTGCGGGTGAATGTCCTGGGTTTTTCCACGGCCGCGCGGAAAGCGCCGGGAAGCGCGCACCCGTTGGGTGTCGAGATGGACACGAAGGGTAGTCGTCCTTCGAAGGGATTCCCCTCGGGGGCGGACGTGAAGACGGCGATTCGTGAAATCCAGGTGGAGGGCGTCGGGCATGGAAACGGGAAAGCTCGCGGAGGTATTTCTGGACAGCGCCTACGAATCGGTCAGGCAGGCGCGCCGCGAGACGCGGGAGGCCCTCGGCCCGGAGCACGTCCTCCTGACGGATGTCGTCCAGGTGGTCTCGGAGCTGCTGGCGAACGCCGTGGAGCACGCCGACCACGGCCTGGTGGGCGACCTGATCGGCCTGACGCTGACCGCCGCCCCCGACTCCGTCCACGTCGAGGTCTCCGATCCCGGCTCCGCCACCCGCGCGCCGCACATCCCGCGAGACCGGCCTCCCGGATCCGGTCGCGGTCGCGGTCTGCTCATCGTCGACCGGCTCTCCGGCGGGCGCTGGGGGACCCGCGAGCACGGCCGGGGACTGGGCCGTACGGTGTGGTGCGCCATCCCCTACGTGCGGCCGGAGCCGTCCGGGGAGGAGGACGACGACGCGGAGCGGGTCCGGGGCGGGGTGGAACGCTCCGACACCCGAGGACCCAGGCCGGAGTGGACGGCGCTCAGCCTGGTTCTCGGGGCGTGACGAGAAATGATCTACTTTGTAAAGGGCGGGGGCCTCACACCTGGCCCTTGATCTCCAGGCGGAGCAGGGCCTTGGCGATCGGGTGGGCGGTCAGCCCGATCTGCCACTCCCTGGCGCCCAGCTCGCGCAGCCGGGCGATCACGGTCTCGTCGTCGACCACGGGAGGCGGCTCCCATGTCAGGCGGCGTATCGCGTCGGGCTGGATCAGGTTCTCCGCGGGCATGTGGTGCTCGTCGGCGAGCGCGGCCACCACGGCTCTGGCGGCGGCCAGCCTGCGGGCGGCCACCGGGTCGCGGTCCATCCACCGGTTGGCCGGGGGCGGCCCGTCGCCGGGGGTGCTGGGCTGTGGCAGCTCCGACTCGGGCAGCGAGCGGGCGGTGCCGATCGCGGCCAGCCAGTCGCGCAGGTGCCGCCGGGCGCTGCGGCCGGTGAACGGGGGGATGTCGGTGAGCGCCTTGGTGGTGCGGGGCAGCTCCAGGGCGGCCGTGACGATCGCCGAGTCGGGCAGGACCCGGCCGGGGGCGACGTCGGACTCGCGGGCGAGCCCGTCGCGGAGCGTCCACAGCTCCCGGACCACCGCCAGCCCGCGCAGCGAGCGGACCTTGTGGATCCCCGAGGTGCGCCGCCACGGGTCGGAGCGCGGGGCGGGGGTCTTGTGCGCGAGCACGGCGGCGAACTCCTCCCGCGCCCACGCCAGCTTGCCGCTGGAGGCCAGCTCCTCGTACAGGACGTCACGGAGCTCGATCAGGACCTCGACGTCGAGCGCGGCGTAGCGCAGCCAGTCTTCCGGCAGGGGGCGGGTGGACCAGTCGGCGGCCGAGTGGCCCTTCTCCAGCCTGAATCCGAGGACGTTCTCCACCATCAGACCGAGCCCGACCCGCTCGTAGCCGAGCAGCCGGCCGGCCAGCTCGGTGTCGAACAGCTCGCGCGGGTGGAAGCCCACCTCCGCCAGGCACGGCAGGTCCTGGGAGGCCGCGTGCAGCACCACCTCCGCGCCGGCCAGCGCCGCGTCGAGTTCCGACAGGTCGGGGCAGCATATGGGGTCGATCAGGGCACTGCCCGCGCCGGCGCGGCGCAGCTGGACCAGGTAGGCGCGGCCGCTGTAGCGATAGCCGGAGGCGCGCTCGGCGTCGACGGCCACGGGGCCGGTGCCTCCGGCGAAGGCGCGCACCACGCGCGCGAGAGCGGCCGGGTCCTCGATGACGGGTGGGATTCCCTCACGAGGTTCCAGCAGCGGGACTACGGTCGTCTCATCGGTCACGTTCTGAAGGGCTCCGGATCCTCGCGACGGCGCGGCGGCAGCGCCGCCACGTCGGGTGGCAGGGGTGGCATGCCCGCGGCAAGGCACATCAGGTCGCACCAGGCGGCGACGTGGCCGGAGAGGTCCTCCTGCAGCGGCGACCAGGACGCGCGCAGCTCCAGCTCGGTGGTCACCGGGTCTTCGGCCTTGTTGCCGAAGCCCTCGGAGACCGCCCGGGTGACGGTGCCTCCGGCGGCGGCGTAGCCGGCGCCGTGCGCGTCGAGCGACTCGGTGAGCCAGCTCCACGCGACGGGACCGAGCAGCGGGTCTTCGGTGATCTCCGGCTCCATGTCGGCCCGCACGTAGGCGACGAGCCGGAACTGGCCGTCCCAGCCGCGCTGGCCGTCGGGGTCGAAGAGCACGATGAGGCGGCCGACCGCGAGCTCGTCGTCGTCGCGGTACACCGACGCGCCGATGGCGGCCGAGTAGGGGGCCAGGCGCTGCGGGGCCGGGATGTCCTCCAGCTCGATCTCCGGCCTGACCTCCGCGGGGCGCATGCTCGCCACCGCGCGCCTGAAGGCGGCGGGAGCGGGCGGCGCGTCACCGACGGTCATATCGGAAGCGTAGGTCGAAACTGAGCGCATGGGGACCACTGGGGTGTGTGTAGGAGCCATTGGAACCGATCAAGCCACTGTCGGCGGCCTGTGGAGGGCGGGGCTGACCCCGCCGATGGGAACTCCCAGGAAGGGCGCGTGATCGCGCCCGGCGCGGACCCGTACGGCACCGGCCCGCTGTGGACCTCCACCCCGGCCGTGACCGCCGGGGCGGGGTCGTTGTTCGGGAACCCGCCCGCGGGCGCAGGAGGCACGGCGCTCACCGCGACGTTCGGGTGAACTCCACATGGTGGACATCGCACGGGCCTTTCGTCGGGTCGTGGTCCGACGTTGGCACGTCGCGCCGACATTTCCGCGCAGCGTGCTCGGCGTGTCCCCAAAGTGGTACGGGAATCGATGCCGCGCGGTGACTTGGCGAACATTTGGACCAGCCGGGGGCCGGGCCAGGATCGCCGATGGGAGGAACTGTACCCGGAAACATGATCGCTTCGCTCCGCGCGATGTCACCTGCCGCGTACCAACATCGGATTTCAGTGGACGAAGCTCTCAAAACCGGTAAGACACGATCATTGTCATCACTTGAAAGTGTCCGGGTGGTGCGAGGTGTGATCTCATTGAATAGCCGGTGATTTCGTATCGATCTCACCGGCCGGTGGCCTTGGTGAGCCGACCGGTCCCCTGACATGGCACCCTGGTGGGGTGACTTCCCAGCTCGCCGACTCCGCTTTCCTGCGCGCCTGTCGCCGCCTGCCCGTCTCCCACACGCCGGTGTGGTTCATGCGCCAGGCCGGTCGCTCGCTGCCCGAATACCGGGCGCTTCGCGAGGGGGTGGCGATGCTCACGGCCTGTGCCACCCCCGAGCTGGTCGTGGAGATCACGATGCAGCCGGTCCGCCGTTACGGCGTGGACGCGGCCATCCTCTTCAGCGACATCGTCGTCCCGCTCAAGGCGATCGGCGTCGACCTCGACATCAAGCCCGGCGTCGGCCCGGTGGTGGCCACGCCGATCAGGGACGCCGAGGCGGCCAGGGCGCTGCGCCCGATCGAGCCGGACGACGTCTCCTACGTCACCGAGGCCGTCCGGGCGCTGACGAAGGAGCTGGGCGCGACCCCCCTCATCGGTTTCGCGGGGGCGCCGTTCACGCTGGCCTCCTACCTCATCGAGGGCGGCCCCTCCAAGAACCACGACCACACCAAGGCCATGATGTACGGCGAGCCCGCGCTGTGGCACGCCCTCATGGAGCGGCTGACCGAGATCACCCTGGGCTTCCTGCGCGTGCAGCTCGCCGCAGGGGCCTCCGCCGTCCAGCTCTTCGACTCCTGGGTCGGCGCGGTGTCCCCCGACGACTACCGCGAGTTCGTCCTCCCCTACACCAGCCGGATCTTCGCGGGCCTGGCCGATCTGGAGGTCCCGCGCGTCCACTTCGGGGTCGGCACCGGCGAGCTGCTCGGCCTGCTCGGCGAGGCGGGGGCCGACGTCGTGGGCGTCGACTGGCGGGTCCCGCTCGACGAGGCCGCCCTGCGGGTCGGTCCCGGCAAGGCGCTGCAGGGCAACCTGGACCCGGCGATCCTGCTCGCCCCGTGGGAGGTCGTCGAGCGCCGCGCGGGCGAGATCCTCGCCCGCGCCGCCAAGATCGAGGGCCACGTGTTCAACCTGGGTCACGGGGTGCTGCCCGGCACCGACCCCGACCAGCTGGCCCGCCTCACCGACTTCGTCCACGAGGCCTCGGCCCGCTGACCGCCTCGCCGACCGTCCCGCGCCCCGGGATGGTCACCCGGGGGCGGGGCGTTCACGGGGCGGTCACCCGGGGGCGCCGCTCCTTCCCGAGCTCATGGGAACGGGCCCGTCGTCCTCGTCCTCGTCGTCGTCCTCTTCGGGATCGAGGTCGGGGTCGGCGGGCGCGAGCGGCCTGTCCCCCTGTCCCCCGCGGCGCAGGCGGAGCAGGAAGGCCACCGCGAACCAGACCAGGCCGATCAGGACCAGCCAGGGGAGCAGCACGCCCAGGAGCGTCAGGCCGATCTTGACGGCGGCGACGAAGGCCCCCCACCCCGTCCGAAGGCCGCCGAAGAAGCCGGCCGGCTCGTCCTCCTCCTCCTGGACCACCGTCGCGGGGCCGACCAGGTTCAGCGTCAGCGTCGCCACGCTCGTCTGCGAGGCGAGGGTCTTCTGCCTGGCCTGCAGTGACTCCAGCTCGCTCTCGCGGTTGGAGACCTCCCGCTCCACCTCGAGCACCTCGCCGATGGTGTTGGCCCGCTTCAGCAGCGTGCGCAGCGAGTCGAGCGCGGCCTTGGCCGACTTCAGCCGGCTCTCCACGTCGGCCACCTGCTCGGTGACGTCCTCGGTGTTCTGCTGCAGAGACTCGCGCTTGCCCAGGTCCTTGCCCAGGCGGTCGAGCGTGCCGGGATAGTTCCCCGGCGGGATCTTGAAGACCAGCGTCGCGGAACCCTCGCCGCCGGAGCGGGCGTCCGACCTCTCCATGGCCAGGTAGCCGCCCGCGGTGGTGACGATCTGCCGGGCCTTGTCGGCCGCGGCGGTGACGTCCTTGGCCCTGACCGTCATCTCCGCCGTGTAGATGATCGCCCGGTCCTGGGGGACCACCTTCACCTGGGCGGTCTTCTGGGAGGCGTCCCTGTCCGAGGCCTCCTGCGGGGCCGATTCGGGAGCGCCCATGTTCGCCCGTACGCCGGAGTCGGCGGCGGGCGCCGCGCCGCCTGAAGTGCTCTGCATCTCGGCGCCGCCCCCACACGCGGACACCAACAGCGCCAGGCCCACCAGGGGGGCCGCCAGGCGCGGGCCGTACCGGAATCTGCTCATGAACCTCATGACGCCGGGCGCGGCGGAGGGGTTCGGCGGATGGCAGTCACGATGGCGTCACGTTCTTCGCGCCGCCGGGTCACGGCGGCGCCGGGGGGCGCGAGGCGGGATGCGGGAGCGGGAGGGGGGAGCGGTACGGTCGGGAGTCATGGAAGGCAAGCGGAGGCACGTGGTGGTCGTCGGTGGCGGGATCGCCGGGCTGGCCGCCGCGTGGCACCTGCGACAGCACGGCGAGCACCTCAGGGTGACCGTTCTCGACGGCGCCTCGCGGGTCGGCGGCAAGCTCCACGCCACCGAGGTGGCGGGCGTCGCGACGGACGCGGGGGCCGAGGCGATGCTCGCCCGGCGACCCGAGGGCAAGGAGCTGGCCAGGCTGGCCGGGCTGGGCGAGGAGCTGAGGCTTCCCGGCACCACCCGGGCGGGCATCATGACCAGGGGCGTGTTGCGGCCCATGCCGGAGGGGCACGTCATGGGCGTCCCCTCTGACGTCCTCGCGCTGGCCAGGTCGGGCCTCCTGAGCCCCCAGGGTCTCGCCCGGGTGCCGCTGGACCACGTCCTCCCGGCCACGCGCGTCACCACCGACGTGTCGGTGGCGGCGTACATCCGGGCCAGGATGGGCGAGGAGGTGGTCGACCGGCTCGTCGAGCCGCTGCTCGGCGGCGTCTACGCGGGCAGGGTCGAGCGGCTCTCGCTCGACGCGACCATGCCGAGGATCGCCATCGCGGCCAGGTCCGAGCGGTCGCTGCTCGCCGCCGCCAGGGAGATCGTCGCCGACGCCCCCAAGGGCGCCGGGCCCGTCTTCACCACGCTGAGCCGGGGGATGGGCAGCCTGCCCGAGGCCGTCGCCGCCGCCTCGGGGGCCGAGATCAGGACCGGCGTCACGGTCAGGGGGCTGCGGCGGACCGAGGACGGCTGGCTGCTGGTCACCGGCCCCGTCCCCGCGCCGGAGACCGTCGAGGCCGACGCGGTGATCATCGCCGTTCCCGCTCCCGCGGCGAGCCGTCTGCTCGCCGAGGAGGTGCCCCTGGCCGCCGCGGAGCTGGCCAGGATCGAGTACGCCAGCATGGCCATCGTCACCCTCGCCTACCCGCGCGAGGCGTTCCCCAAGCCGCCGACCGGCAGCGGCTACCTGGTCCCGGCCGTCGACGGGCGGCCGATCAAGGCCGTCACGTTCAGCTCGGTCAAGTGGCCGCACCTGGCGGAGAGCGACCCCAACCTGGTCCTGCTGCGCTGCTCGATCGGCAGGATCGGCGAGGAGGCCGTGCTCCAGCGCGACGACACGGAGCTGGTCGCGCTGGCGATGGCCGAGATGGCCGAGGTCATGGGGGTGCGGGGGCTGCCCCGCGACTCGCGGGTGACCCGCTGGGGAGGCTCCCTGCCGCAGTACGACGTGGGCCACCTCGACCGGGTGGCCCGCATCCGGGCGGCCGCCGCCGACCAGCCGGGCCTGGCCCTGTGCGGTGCCGCCTACGACGGCCTCGGCATCCCCGCCTGCGTCGCCACCGCGCGCACGGCGGCGGCCCGGATTCTCGACCACCTGGATCCGGCGGGAGAATGGCAGAACAGCACCGATTCGTTGACAAAGGGGTGACGATGACGGACGCGAACCCGCGGCCCAAGGCGCGCGACCTGAACCAGGTGATCCGCTACACGATGTGGTCGGTCTTCAGGATGAAGGAGCGCTGCCCGGGGCACCGTGAGGGCATGGCCGCCGAGGTCGATGAGCTCATGGCCCAGATGGAGCGCAAGGACGTGGTCACCCGCGGCCTGTACGACGTCGCGGGCTTCCGCGCCGACGCCGACTTCATGTTCTGGTGGCACGCTCCGACGGCCGAGGACCTGCAGGAGACGTACTCGCGCTTCCGCCGCACCGGCCTGGGGCAGCTGACCGACCCGGTCTGGTCGGCCATGGCTCTGCACCGCCCGGCGGAGTTCAACAAGTCACACATCCCGGCCTTCCTGGCCGAGGAGGAGCCGCGGGCGTACGTGAGCGTCTACCCGTTCGTGCGCTCCCTGGAGTGGTACCTGCTGGACGACGCCGACCGTCGCCGGATGCTCGCCGAGCACGGCAGGATGGCCCGCGACTATCCCGACGTGCGGGCCAACACCGTCGCGTGCTTCTCGCTGAACGACTACGAGTGGATGCTGGCGTTCGAGGCCGACGAGCTGCACCGCATCGTCGACCTGATGCGCGTCCTGCGCGGTGCCGAGGCCCGGCGGCACACCCGCGAGGAGATCCCCTTCTACACGGGGGTCCGCAAGCCGGCGAGCGAGCTGATCGCGGCACTGCCGTAGCCTCCGCGCGTTCCGCCGCCGCGGGGCTCCGGCCTCGCGGCGGCGGAGGCGTCGCTCCGCGAACGCGGAGAACCCCGGGGAACCTCGATGGACGCCGGGGAAAACCGTGGACCGCTGAGGGACGCTGAGGGACGCCGAGGAACGCCGAGAACACGGTGGGCCCCGCGAACGTCGAGGGTTTCGAAGGCTTCGCGGGGTGCGTGAGTTTCGCGAGGTGAGGGACGTGCCTCCTGTGACGGCCCGGCGAAAAATAATCCGGTGAAGGTCTCTTTACCGTGACTTGGCTTTGCCATACTCAGGGAAAATCACCTGTCTATGTGAGGCCAAGGGTGCAAAGGGGCGAAGGTCTGGCACGGTCCAGGCGGCGTGTCCGGGGGCGCCGGAGAAAGAAGTCTCGCTCACACGTTCTCGAGGTCTCGGTGGCCGTCACCGCGTTCGCGGTGGGGGCCCTCGCGGTGAGCGGGTGGTTTTCCGGCGGGCCGGCTCCCGCGGGCGAGGCGGTCAGGGCGCCGGTGCCCGGTGGCGTGGCCGCCATGGCGCCGCCCGGGGCTCCCGCGGGTGGCACGGTGGTGGCCGCCGAGGTGGACGGGAAGGGCACGAAGGGCGAGGAGGCGGCCGCGAAGCGGTCCAAGGGCGAGAAGAAACGCCAGAAGGACAGGGAGACCGAGGCGTCGGGGCCGTCCAAGCACACCGACAAGAAGGCGGTGGCCTACTTCGAGAGCCGCAAGGTGACCAAGCGGGTCAAGGACATCCGCATGGTCGGCGGCTATCTGCGGATATATACGGACCTGCCGGAGACGGCGGACAACTCGAAGCAGGCGATCAAGCTCTGCGAGGCGGGCGTCGACTATCTCGTCGGAGAGCTCGGCATGCCCAGCCCGGTGGTCTTCGTCCAGGCCGAGTTCGGGGAGAACGGCAATCCGGTCCTGGCCAACGTCCTGGGACCCGACGACTCCGACTGCCGCCTCACCTATCCGAGGCCGCGATAGCCGGTACGGCGCCCCACCGAGGCCACCCGGACCCTGGTCTTGCCGCAGATCGAGCAGCGCTGGGTGACCACCCGGCCGATGGTCTCGATGATCTCCCATTTATGGCGGAGATGCACGGGGGCTCCTTAGACGAACACTCTACGGAGATCTCCGAATACTATGCGTCATCTCGCTTGCCCCTTCTGGTGGCTCGCTAACCTTCCGGACGGGGCGATGTGGCTGTCCGAGCACGTGGAGGCCCCGCCGGAGGTGGTCCGGCGGGGCCTCCACATATGAGCGGGCAGCTTACTCGACGGGCTCCAGTCTCAGCGAGACGGAGTTGATGCAGTAACGATCGTCGGTGGGAGTGCCGTAGCCCTCGCCGTGGAACACGTGGCCGAGGTGCGAGTCGCAGGTGGCGCACCTGACCTCGACGCGGGTCATGCCCATCGAGCGGTCCTCGATCAGCGTCACCGCCTCGGACTTCGACGGCTCGTAGAAGCTCGGCCAGCCGCAATGGCTGTCGAATTTGGTATCGGACCGGAACAGTTCGGTGCCGCAGGCCCGGCAGCTGTAGACGCCCACTGTCTTGGTGTCGACGTACTCTCCGGTGAAGGGGCGCTCGGTCCCCGCCTGACGGAGCACGCGGAACTCCTCGGGAGAGAGCTGGACGCGCCATTCGGCGTCGCTCTTTACCACCTTGTCCATTCCGCCAGCCTATGCGGTCGCCGGGGCGGACGGAGGCGCGGGATCCGGGGCCGGGGATTCGGCCGGGGACGACCGTGCGCCCGGTGCCCGGGGGTGTGCGGCGTCCGACACGTGGCGTGCCTCCGATGGGTGCCCGGTGTCCGGTGTGTGCCCGGCATGTGTCCGGAAAAATCTTGATGGGCGAAGCATCCTTTGGTGACCGTTTTTGCGTCTTTAAGTATGTGGAGGGTGTTTCGCCTTCCCGTTGAGGGGTGAAATCACCTGCCGGCCGTCACGCACTCCGCGGGTCGGCCACAATGCCGCCGTCCGGGTGGCGCGCCAGCGCCTGGACATCGGTGGGTAGGGCAGGTGACCGTGCGGTCCGTCCCGTTGAGTGCCCGGTCCCGCCGCCGTGGCGGCTCCGGGGCGGACCCACCCGCCTCCTCCGTCTTCCCTGAGGGCCTTTCGAACACGTTCCCTGGCTGTGAGCGTCCCCGGTGTGGCCCGGCTTCCGGTTTGGCCTACGGTTGTTCCCGACCGACCGACCCACTGACCGACTGACCGGCGGGCGCCCGCCCGTGCCCCCCGTGCCCCCGCGCCCTCTCGCCCAGGACGGATTCCCTTGAGCGACCGCCACGACGATCCGGCCCCCGTCGACCCCCGCCCCGCGGGCCGCTCCCACATCGGGGTCAGCTGCAGCTTCGTCTGCCACGACGGCAGGGGCCGCGTCCTCCTCCACCTGCGCGGTCCCGGGGCGAGGGACAGCCGCGAGGTGTGGGACTCCGGCGCGGGCGAGCTCGGGTTCGGCGAGGACTTCGAGGACTGCGTCCGCCGCGAGGTCGAGGAGGAGTTCGGCGCCACTGCCCTGGACCTGGTCCAGGTGGGCGTGGCCAACGTGATACGGACCTCGGGGGACCTGCTGACGCACTGGGTGTCCGTACAGTTCGCGGTGCTGGTCGACCCGCGTGAGGTCACGCCGTCGGAGCCGGACCGCATCGGGAACCTGACCTGGTTCGGCGAGGGCGAGCTGCCGGCCGGCCTCCATCCCGCGCTGCCGGGCCTGCTCGCCCACGCGGCCCCCCACATCGGCTGGCCGGCCGCGCACGCCTGAACGGCGGCTCCGGGGACGTCCTGCCGGGAGAGCCCCCGGTTCGGGCCCGTCGCCGCGCGTCCTTCCTCGGCCCTGTGAGGGCTACACGCCCGCGCTGTGGCCAGATGGGGTATTAAGTTGCGTATGGCATTTTTTGATCTTAAGTCGTTTCCTGGAGGATCCGGATGACCACGGCTGACGGCCGCTTCGGGCGGACGGGCAACCCCGAGGTGGACCGGCTCGCCGAGGGGTTCGACAAGCTCTCGGCACGGTACGAGGGGATGCGCGAGGAACTGGCCGAGATGCGGGCCCACGGAGAGGCGGCCGACGGGCTGGTGAAGGTGGAGGTCGCTCCCGGCGGGGCGCTGCTGGGCGTCGACATCAACCCCAGGGCCATGAGGCTGGGCTCCGAGGCGCTGGGGGAGGCGATCATGGAGGCCGTCGGGGAGGCCACGAAGGTGGCGGCCGCCCGGATGGACGAGGTGCTGGCGCCCCTGCTCGGCGGCATGACGGGGTTCAGCGAGGCGCTGCAGGGGAGGATGCCCAGCCTGGACCCGGGGGCCGGTGTCTCCGCGGATCCCAGGGTCGCCGAGGCGCTGCGGAGCCTGCGGGAGATGCGCGACAAGTACGAGGTCTGACGCGGCCGTACCGGACGTGGGGCGGGGGCACGGCGTGCCCCCGCCCCACGTCCGCGATCAGGTGTAGGACCAGCCTTCCCCCGGCGACCTGACCGCGCTCCTGCGCATGATGTCGTCGAAGTCCGTCTTGCCGTCCGTGCCGTCGCTGTCGAGGTTGGCCTGCGGGATGGGGAACTGGTTGTCCGCGCTCATCAGCGAGGTCAGGTTGCCCATGCTGAAGATGATGGCCGCCGTCGCGCCGACGACCGTGTTGACCGCCGTGCCCATCAGCAGGAGCCCGGACGACGCCTGGGTGGCCTGGGCCAGCGCCACCACCACGGCGCCCTTCGCGGCGATCGGCGGCACGGCCGAGGCCACCATCTGCTTGCCGATCAGCTCGGCGATCTCCGAGGCGATGATGATGCCCAGGAGGCTGTCGACGACCACCCCGGCGTTGTTGACGATCTTCTGGATGTCCGACTGGGCGTTCTGCACCGCGGTGGCCATCTGCAGCGCGGCCGTCTCCAGCTGCTGGACCTCCTGGTAGACCACCCCCATGAACGTGTCGAAGGCCTTGCGGTCCTCGCCCTCCGGCCAGGCGGCCTGGACCGCCTTGAGCTCGTTGTCCCACTCCCTGTTGCGCAGGTGCGAGAGCTTCATGTTGATCGTGCGCCAGTCGTTGAAGACCTTGGTGATTGCCTCGTCGCCCCACGGCTGGGCGAGCAGCCAGACGGCCGCCGCGCCCGCCGCGGGTCTCGCCAGCGTCCCGGCCAGCTGGATCTTCGCCAGGCTGGCGGCCCACGCGGGGCCGTACGTGCCCAGGAGCTTCATGCCGCCGATGACGGCGCCCTCGGCGACGGCGCCGGTGAATGCCTCTTCGCCCGCCATGGGGCCTCCTCCCTGTTAGTCGGTGGGCCCCAGGGCCTTGCCCTGCGTCGCCTTTTCGAGGTCGGACCTGTCCACCGCGATCTTGCCCGGGAGATCAGCCATCTTCTGCGCGTCCTGGACACGAGTGGCGGTCGCCAGCTCGGCCTCCCGGTAGTGGAGCACCACGCTGAGCAGTCCCGCGTTGATGCCGTCGAGGCATTTGACGAAGTCAGCGGCCTGTTTGGTCTGGTACTCACGGGCCGGCGTGTAGTTGTTGGCCACCGTGACCGCACCGATGACACCCCACTGGAGGGCGTTGAGATGGGTGCCTTGGGCCAGGGTGTCGATCTGCTCCGCGATGGGACGGAGGGTCTTGATCAAATCCTGCGTCGCGGCCTTGAGGGCCTCGGTGTTGACGTCGACCACTGGGCACCCGCCTCCTGGATGTCACGCGTGCCGCGCCCCCGCGGCGCGACTCCGGATTTCCTGTCCATGAACGAGGAGTAAATCAGGCGAGGCGCCGAATAACGAGTCTCTCTCGATCTTTGTGATAAAGATCCAAAAAAGCCCGGCACGGACGGGCGGGGCCCGTCCGTGCCGGGAAACCTCCCGGGCGGACGCCTGTCCGGCGCGGGAGGGCGCGGGAGGGCGCGGTGGAGGTCAGCCCTGGCGGCGCCGCCCGGCGGTGAACGTCACGTTCACGCCGATGATCCCGACCCAGATGAGCACCAGGACGAACCCGAGGAGCGCGTCACTCAGGCCGGAGTAGGACACCGCGACCGTCGCGGGCACCCCGAACGCGAGGGAGACGATCGCCAGTGCCAGCCGCTGCCCGGCGTCCACGGAGGGGCGGACCGCGGGGCTCTCCCTGCCGGCGCGGGCGGAGAGCCGGTCGTCCACCCGCTTGTCGATCTCCTGGTCCATCTTCTCCAGGAAGCCCTCGACGAGGGAGTCTTCGTATTCCGGCCCGAGATGACGGCGGGCCTCGAGCGAGGCGCGCAGGTCGTCACCGGAGGAGGAGGATGCTCGTGACATGGTCGAGATATATCGTTTCTTGGGAGGGATGTCCATACGAATGACGTTCCGGCCTCACGGACCGCCGAGTCCCGTCGCGGAGCTTGGAACCCCCGGCGTCAAGGGGCCCCGAGGCCAGGGGGCCCGGCCTCGTGCCGCCGGACATAGCGCGTGAAGAGGAACCCCTCGTCCTCCAGGACATGGGCCAGGCGCAGGCGCGCGAGCGAGGACGGGCCGTCGAGGACCCTGGCGGCGTCCCCGCCGATCAGCACCGGGCTCACCGTGAGGCAGAGCTCGTCGACCAGGTCCGCGGCCGCCAGCTGGGCGTTGATCTTCGGGCCGCCCTCGCACAGTATCCGGCCCAGGCCGCGCTCGGTGAGCTCCCGCACCGCCAGCGCCGGATCCACCCGCTCGCCCCCGGCCACGATCACGTCGGCGTGCCTGGCGGCCTCCTCCCGGCGCTCCCTGGGCGCGGCCTCGCAGGTGATGACGATCGTCCGCGCGTCCGGCTCCGCCTCGGCGAACAGCGGGCCCGACAGGTCGAGGTCCAGCCCGCGGGTGATCACCGCCACCGGCGGGGTGGCGGGGCGGCCCTCGCGCAGCCCTCGCCACGACGGCCTGGGTTTCGCCGGGCCGTATCCCTCGGCCCGCACGGTCGCCGCCCCGGCCACGACGACGTCGGCCAGCCCGCGCAGCACCCAGAAGACCTGGCGGTCACCCCTGCCGGACAGCTCGCCCGACAATCCCTTCAGCCAGGTCCCGCCGTCGGCGCTGGCGACCATGTTGATCCTGAGGCACGGGCCGGCCGGGTAGGCGTAGGCCCGCGCGAGGTCGACCTCGGCGGAGGTCTCGGGATGGATGAGGCGCATTGCCCCACCTTCGCATGGAGGTCGCCCGCCTTCGCGCGGGGGCCGCTCCGCCTTTGTGTGGGGGCACACCCTCGCCTGGGGCCTGCTCCGCCTTCGCGCGGGGGTCGCCCCGCCTTCGCGTGAAGGCCGTTCTGTCTTCGCGCGGGGACTGTCCCGCCTCCGCGTGAAGGCGGTTCCGTCTCCGCTTGGAGGCGGTCCTGTCTTCGCCCGGAGGCGACCTGTGAGTCTTCTCTGTGTGGTCGATAACGGTTGTGATGGCTTGTAGTGACTTCGGACGACTCCCGATACATGATTCATTCCTGGAGACACGGGAGGGCTGTGTGGGGCTTGTCGCGATCGTGACATGGTCGATCACCGCGATGGTCGGGATCTACCTGCTGTACCTGTGGCTCTCCGGGGGAGGGCTGCGCCAGCAGGCGACCAAGGTCACTCGCTTTCCGACGCTGCTGATCTTCGCCCATCCGATCCTGGCGGTTTCCGCCCTGGCCTGCTGGATCGTCTACGTGTCCACCCTGGACCCGCTCTTCGCCTGGCTGTCGTTCGGCGTGCTCTCGGCCTCCGCGCTGCTGGGCTTCACGATGTTCACCCGCTGGCTGGGCGGCGGCCGCCACGCCCGCGGCGCCGAGCAGCGCTTTCCCATGGTCGCCGTCCTGCTGCACGGCGCCGTGGGCGTGGCGACGTTCGTGCTCGTCCTGCTCACCGCCGCGGTCGCGTCCGGCGTCTGAGGGGCTCAGGAGACCGCCGCGGTCACGTTCGGACGAGGGCTCGGGAAAGAGCCCTACAGGCGCGCGCAGCGCATGATCCGCACCGAGCGCGCGGTCACCTCCACCGAGGCCTCGGCCGGCCAGGACTCCTCGGGGAACGGGGACTCGCCCGGCCCCTCGTCCGCGGTGTCCAGCACGCGCTGCCACCGCTTGCCGTATCTCGCCTCGGGAAGGTTGAAGGACATGTCCTCGTGGTGGGCGTTGATCATGAGCAGGAACGAGTCGTCCGTGATCCGCTCGCCGCGTGTGCCCGGCTCGGTGATGGCCTCGCCGTTCAGGAAGACGGTCAGCGACTTGGCGTAGCCGGTGTGCCAGTCGCCGGCCGACATCTCCTCCCCGGCCGGGGTGAGCCAGACGATGTCGCGGGTCCCGTCCTCGGCCTTGTGACCGTGGAAGAAGCGGCGCCGCTGGAACACGGGGTGCTCGCGCCGCAGCTTGGACAGGCTCCTGACGAAGTCGAGGAGGTCCCCTTCGCCCTTGACCAGGGACCAGTCGACCCAGGAGGTCTCGTTGTCCTGGCAGTAGGCGTTGTTGTTGCCGTGCTGGGTCCGGCCGATCTCGTCGCCGGCCAGCAGCATCGGCACGCCCTGGGAGACGAACAGGGTGACCAGGAGGTTGCGGCGCTGGCGCCGGCGCAGGCCCACGATCTCCGGGTCCTCCACCGGGCCCTCGGCCCCGCAGTTCCACGACCGGTTGTCGTCGGTGCCGTCGCGGTTGTTCTCCTTGTTGGCCTCGTTGTGCTTGTGGTCGTAGGAGACCAGGTCGGTCAGGGTGAACCCGTCGTGGCAGGTGACGAAGTTGATGGAGGCCACCGGGCGGCGTCCCGAGATGGCGTAGAGGTCGGCGGACCCGGTCAGCCGGGAGGCGAACTCGGGCAGCGCGGACCCGCTCCCGCGCCAGAAGTCGCGCACGCTGTCGCGGTACTTGCCGTTCCACTCCATCCACAGCGGCGGGAAGTTGCCGACCTGGTAGCCGCCGGGGCCCACGTCCCACGGCTCGGCGATCAGCTTCACCTGGGAGATCACCGGGTCCTGCTGGATCAGGTCGAAGAAGGCGCTCAGCCGGTCGACGTCGTGCAGCTCGCGGGCGAGGGCGGAGGCCAGGTCGAACCTGAAGCCGTCCACGTGCATCTCCAGCACCCAGTAGCGCAGCGAGTCCATGATCAGCTGGAGGGCGTGCGGCGAGCGGACGTTGAGGGAGTTGCCGCAGCCGGTGTAGTCGAGGTAGTAGCGCCGGTCGCCGTCGTGCAGGCGGTAGTAGGCCCGGTTGTCGATGCCGCGGAAGCCCAGCGTGGGCCCCATGTGGTCGCCCTCGGCGGTGTGGTTGTAGACCACGTCGAGGATGACCTCGATCCCCGCCTCGTGCAGCGCCCGCACCATCGCCTTGAACTCCTGCACCTGCTCGCCGCGCTGCCCCGAACCGGAGTAGGCGGCGTGCGGGGCCAGGTAGGCGATCGTGTTGTAGCCCCAGTAGTTGGTCAGCCCACGGGCGACCATCGCGTGCTCGGGCACGTACTGGTGCACCGGCATCAGCTCCACCGCGGTGACGCCCAGGCTCAGCAGGTGGTCGATGACCGCCGGGTGGCCCAGCCCCGCGTAGGTGCCGCGCTGCTCCTCGGGCACCGCGGGGTGGCGCATCGTGAGCCCGCGCACGTGCGCCTCGTAGATCACGGTCTGGTGGTACGGGGTGCGGGGCGACCTGTCGTTGCCCCACTCGAAGAACGGGTTGATCACCACGTTCTTCGGCATGAAGGGGGCGGTGTCCTCGTCGTTGCGGTTGCCCGGATCGGTGAACTGGTACGAGAACATCGCCTCGTTCCACTTCACGTCTCCCTCGACGGCCTTGGCGTAGGGATCGAGGAGGAGCTTGGAGGGATTGCACCGGTGCCCCTGGGAGGGGTTGTAGGGGCCGTGGACCCGGTATCCGTACCGCTGCCCGGGCATGATTCCCGGGAGGTGACCGTGCCAGACGAACCCGTCGGCCTCGGTCAGCTCGACACGCTCCTCGCGGCCGTCATCTCCGAAAAGACAGAGTTCGACACGCTCCGCTACCTCAGAGAACAATGAGAAGTTGGTACCCACGCCATCCCAGGTGGCGCCGAGCGGATAAGACTCTCCCGGCCAGACTGCGCGCATGTAACCCTATTCTCCTCTGGTAAGGCTCCCTTGTGCAGGGTGTTCTCGCCCCTGTCACTTTAAGGTGGTATTGAGGAGTTTCGTATCCGGGGCTTGGCGTGCTTTCCGTACCTACCGTTTCTGTAAGCACCACGTGACCACGCGTGTCCGGCGGGACACGCGTGGCCGCGAAGATGTCGTGACCGGCCCGCCGCCGGCCACCGAGGGTGACCGGTTCGAGGCGACCGTCCGCTCCGGGGGCCCACCCGCGTGAGCGCCCGGCGGAGCGGTGCGATCCCGGTCAGCCCGATCGTGCGCGTACGGCCGCGATCAGCCCAGCAGCTCGGCGTTGAGGCTGATCGTCGTGCCTGAGAGGGCCTTGCTCACCGGGCAGTTCGCCTTGGCGGTCTCGGCCGCCTCCTGGAACTGCTCGGCGGTCAGGCCGGCAACCTGGGCGCGGACCGAGATGACGATCCCGGTGATGCCCTCACCCGGCTGGAAGGTCACGTCGGCCTTCGTCTCCACGGTCTGGGGCGGGGTGCCGGCCTGGGCCAGCCCGTGGGAGAGGGCCATCGAGAAGCACGAGGAGTGGGCGGCCGCGATGAGCTCCTCCGGGGAGGTCTTGCCGTTGGCCTGCTCGGCGCGCGAGGGCCAGGACACGTCGAACGTGCCCACCCCGGAGGAGTCGAGGGAGACGCTGCCCGAACCGTCGAGCAGCGCGCCCTTCCACTGAGTCGTCGCGGTACGTGTCGTCGCCATGGCGATTGTCCTTTCGATCATGAACCGTTGGCCATGACCGACCCTACTCGGCGCCGTGACCCGGCCGTGTCCCGGGCGCGCCCTTGACGCCGGAAGCCGGAGGTCAGAAGGAGACGCGGTCGACGAGGACGTCCAGATCCAGACCGGCGGGCAGGGTGCCGAAGGCGTGGCCCGCGTCGCCGGCCAGGCGGGAGACGCAGAAGGCGTCGGCCACGGCCGCGGGAGCCAGCCGCACGAGCAGGGAGCCCTGCAGCACCAGCGCCATGTCCTCGGCGACACGCCGGGCGCGGACCTCGATGTCGGTGGTGTCGTCCAAGGTCTTGCGCAGGCGGTCGGCGGCGGCGTCCAGGTGCCGGTCGGCTCCGGCGGCGAGCGAGACCTCGGAGAAGAACGCCTCCCGCGCCTCGGGCTCGCGGCCCAGGGCGCGCAGAACGTCCAGCGCCGCGACGTTCCCCGACCCCTCCCAGATGCCGTTCAGCGGAGATTCGCGGAACAACCTGGGCATCTGCGACTCCTCGACGTAGCCGTTGCCCCCCAGGCACTCCAGCGCCTCCGCCGCGTGGACCGGGGCGCGCTTGCAGACCCAGTACTTGCTCACGGCCAGCGCGGTGCGGCGCAGCGCGGCCTCGGCCCGGTCACCGGCGATGGCCCTGTCGGTGGCCCCGGCCAGCCGCGTCATCAGGACGGTCGCGGCCTCCGACTCCAGGGCCAGGTCGGCCAGGACGTTGCGCATCAGCGGCTGGTCGGCGAGTTTCCTGCCGAACGCGCCGCGGTGCCGGGCGTGGTGGACGGCCTGCGTGACGCCGTACCGCATGCCGGCCGCGGAGCCGATCACGCAGTCCAGCCGGGTCATGTTGACCATCTCCAGGATGGTCCGCACCCCCCGGCCCTCCTCGCCCACCAGCCAGGCCGTCGCGCGGTGGTACTCGACCTCGGCGCTGGCGTTGGACCTGTTGCCCAGCTTGTCCTTCAGCCGCATCAGGTGGAGGGCGTTACGGGTGCCGTCGGGAAGGACGCGGGGGAGCAGGAAGCACGACAGCCCGCCGGGGGCTTGGGCGAGGACCAGGAACACGTCGCACATCGGGGCGGAGTTGAACCACTTGTGCCCGGTCAGGGCGTAACTCCCGTCGCTCAGCGGTTCGGCGCGGGTGGTGCCCGCGCGCACGTCGGAGCCGCCCTGCTTCTCGGTCATCGCCATCCCGGCGAGCACGCCGCGCTTGCCGAGCGGCGGGCGCAGCCCGAAGTCGTAGCTCCGGGAGGCGAGCAGGGGCTCCCAGTCGGCGGCGAGCGCCGGGCTGTGGCGCAGCGCGGCGATCGAGGCGTAGGTCATCGAGATCGGGCAGCCGTGCCCGGCCTCCACCTGGCTCCAGACGTAGAACTTGGCGGCGCGGGCCACGTGGGCGCCCGGCCTGGCGCTCGCCCACGGGGTGGCGTGCATGCCGTTGTCGACGGCGACGGTCATCAGCTCGTGCCAGGCGGGATGGAACTCCACCTCGTCGATCCGCCGCCCGTACCTGTCATGGGTACGCAGGACGGGCGGGTGCTCGTTCGCCAGCCGTCCCCAGTCCTGGGCCTGCTCGGAACCGGCGAGAAGGCCGAGCCGGTGCAGCTCCCCGGTGGCCCACCCCGCACCCTCGCGCTCCACGCCGTCCATCAGGGCGGCGTCGGCGGACACGTCGTGCCCGGTGAGCGGGTGAGCCTGGTTGAAGACGTCATGGGTCACGTGCGGCCTCCGTGAATCATCCGGCTCGTCGCCGGCTTCTCCGCCTATCTCAACATCCTTTCGGAGGGTTAGCGCCCCCAATTAGGCGCTATATCCGATTTTCGTCCGTGGTTGGACACCGGCCTCCGGAAGTTCATCCCGCCGTACGCGTCCGGCGCCGGCCGGGCGGGTGCGCGTACGGCGGTCCGGTCTCGAGCACACCGGCTTGAGCACACCGATCGGCCCGCGCCGGCCTCGACGACGCCCGCCGGCCCGCGCTCGCCTCGACGACGACGGCGACGGCGACGGCGACGGCGAACCGGTCCGAGCCGGAGCCGGAGCCGGAAGCGGGATGCGGGAAGCGGACGGCAGGGCGGGGCGCCCGGCCCGCGGATCACAGGTTCTTGACCAGATCGCGGATGCTGTCGTCGTCCTCGTCGCTCTCGGCGAGCACGCGGTCGACCCCCCGCTGGGCCCGCGCGTCGCCCCGGGTGGCCAGACCGCGGGTGGCCTCGGCCACCGTGCTCAGGTCCTCGTCGTCGAGCCTGGCGGCCAGCGCGTCGCGGACCCGCTCGCTGTTCTCCGGCAGTCCCGCCAGGCCCATGGTGGCCCAGTCGCGTACCTCCGCGTCGGGGTCCTCGGTCATAGAGATGAGCAGTGCGAGCCCCTCGGCGTGACCCGGGGGCAGGACGGCGGCCAGCGCGGCGGGGTCGGCCTGGGTGCGGGTCCAGCCGTCGGCGGTGATGATCTCCAGCACCTCGGGCAGGGCGCGCGGGTCGGCGTGGTGGCCGAGCGCGCCGAGCACCGAGCGCAGCACCCGCTCGTCGCCCTCGGTGGCCGCCATCCTGCGCAGGATCGGCAGCGCCTCCTCCAGGTAGGGCTTCTCGTCATCGGTGAAGCCGAACTGGGCGATCACGTCGACGGCGAACTCGCGCTTGCGCGGATCCTCGCTCGAGCACAGCCGCGCCACCGCGTCGAAGGTCTCACCGTCGCCGCGCCGGCTCAGCGAGCTCGCCACGGTCCACCAGGTCTCGGCCTCCTCGTCGATGTCCCGGTACGGCATCGCGCGCTCGACCAGGTCGTCGAACGGCAGCCGCTCGCCCGTGGCGTCCTCCAGCAGGGTGGCGACGGCCGCGTGCCCGCGCTGGCAGGTGAGCTCGGCCACACGGGTCCCGTCGGGGCCCACCGCCGCGACGGTCACCAGGTCGGTGCCGTCCTTCGCCCTGCTGCGTCCCACGACGAACTGCGAGTCCTCGGGGGCCTGCTCGGCGACCTGCTCCAGGAGCGCGCTCTCCAGCTGGGTGCCCAGCCAGTCGTAGGCGATGGACAGCGGCGTATCGCCGTCGCCGTCGGGCCGGTCGGCCTCGACGCCTTCCTCCAGCAGCGCCTGCACGACGCCCAGGGCGCCGCGCCGGGTGGCCAGGGTGAGCGCGGTGTCGCCGCTCTCGTTGGCGTCCTCGGCGTTCGCCCCCGCGGCGAGCAGCGCGTGGACCGCGCCCGCCCGCCCGTTGGCGGCGGCCCAGAGCAGGGCGGTCCACCCGTCGGCCTCCCGCCCGGACACGTCGGCACCGGCGGCCAGCAGCGCCTCCAGGGCCTCGACGCGGTCCCAGGCGGAGGCCGCGGACAGGGGCAGCCCCTCGTCCTCACCGCCGCTGATCCGGTTGGGGTCGGCTCCGTGGGCCAGCAGCGCGCGTACGACGGCCACGCGGCCCCGGTTCGATGCCAGGTAAAGGGCGGTGGGCTCTTCCGCGCCGTCGGGGTCGGCGCTCGTGCCGCTCTGCAGCAGCCGCTCGACCCGCTCGGCGTCGTTGGCCGCCACCGCGTCCAGGAGTTCTTGGTACATGCCTCCGGATCATATGGCGTGCCCACCCGGCCCGGCCGTACGCCGGCCCCGTGCCGGGCGTCCTGAGGAGAGGCGTCATCCCATTTATTTATCGGGCTTCCTCCCTCTGAGGGATCCTCTATGAGGATAACTCGCGATATGTTGTGAGTTATGAATGATCCCGGGGACATGCGGGTCTCGGACGCAGAGCGGGAGGCCGCGGTCGAGTGGTTGCGGGTCGCCTCCGTCGAGGGCCGCCTGACCCTCGGGGAGCTGACCGAGCGCACCGAGGCGGCCTACACCGCGCTCACCCAGGCCGAGCTGGCGGTGATCACCTCGGACCTGCCCGGCGGGCACCCGGCCCCCGCGCCCGCCTACCGTCCGCCCCCGCCGGAGCGCGGCCAGGTGCGGCGCTGGTTCGTGGCGGTGATGAGCAGCTCCAAGCGGCGCGGTTCGTGGCGGATCGACAAGCCGATCGGCGCCGTCGCCGTGATGGGCGACGTCCTGCTGGACCTGCGCCAGGCCGAGGTGCGCACGGGGGTCGTCGACATCGTGGCCACCGCGGTCATGGGGAACGTGAAGATCATCGTCCCGGACGGGGTGGACGTCGAGCTCGACGGCATCGCCGTCATGGGGGACAAGAAGGTCCAGGTCATCGAGGCGCCCCCGGGCACGAACGCGCCGCTCGTCCGGGTCACCGCCTATGTCCTCATGGGGGACGTCAAGGTGGTCGGGGACTCCAAGACCAAGCCGCTCAAGAAGGCCATAGCCGCCTGGCGCAAGCAGTGGGACGAGCTGCGCGAGCTCACCGGCGAGTACGGCCACTACCAGGCCGGGCCGGGCTCCCACCAGATCCACCCCTCCTACCAGGAGCGTCCGCGGCCCCCGTGGCCCCCGGCGCCGCCCCAGCCTCCGCACCCCCCGCAGCCGCCCCGCCACTGACGGCCGCCACCGGCGCGCCGCGCGCCCGCCGTCATCCGCCGTCCGAGCCGGTCGCGCGGTCGCCCCGGCCTCACCCCTCTCCCGGCCCCCGCCCCGCTCTGCCCGCTCCGCTCCGGCGACGCGTCACTCGCCGCCGCTCGTGCGGCGCGTTCCCTCCGCTCCCCGCCCTCGGCTGGTGAGCCTCGAAACACGTGCAACATCCCGGTGCTCCCGGGGCGTAGTGATCGGTGACATACACCGACAGAGTGAGGATCTCCGATGCGAGATCGGGCTGACTTCGAGCACTACGTGGAGCAGCGCTCGGCCCGCCTGTTACGGGCCGCGTACCTGCTGTGCCGCGACTGGGGTACGGCGGAGGACCTGTTGCAGACGGCCCTGGCCAAGGCGTGGCTCGCCTGGCGGAGGGTGGGTGACGATCCGGACCCGTACGTCTACCGCATCCTGGTCAACACCCACGCCACCTGGTGGCGGCGCAGGTGGCGCGGAGAGGTGCCGAGCGCGGTCCTCCCCGAGGCGCCGGACGGCGACACGATGGACGCGGTGGCCACCCGGGAGGCGGTCCGGCAGGTCCTGGCCGGGCTTCCCGGCAGGCAGCGGGCCGTGATCGTCCTGCGCTACTTCGCCGACCTGCCCGACCGGCAGATCGCCGAGATCCTCGGCTGCTCGGTGGCGACCGTACGCAGCCAGGCCAGCCGTGCACTGCGCAAGCTGCGCGTCGATCCCGCGGCCGTCGTCGCCATCACCACGGGGAGCTGAGATGACGATCACCGAATCCGAGTTGCGCGAGATCCTGAACGGGGACGAGGGCGAGGGCCGTGACAGGGGCGTGACCGTCGCCGGTGTCCACCGGCGTGTCCGCGCGATCAGGCGCCGCCGCCGCTGGACGGCGGGCGGCGCGGTCGCGGCGGCCCTCACCGTCGCGGTGGCCCTCAACACGCCCGCGGGCGGCGTCGCCGACGATCTGGACGTCTGGACCGGCGTGATGGCCAGGCCGTCCCCCACCGTCCCGGTGGTGTCACAGCCTCTGGGAGGGCCGCACCCCCTTCGCGAGATCGTGAGCCGCAACTACAGGACCGGCGGGACACGCGAGGAGCTCCGGACCGGATCCCGGAACAAGTCGTTGAGTGTGAACGTCTACTGCTCCGGGCCACTGCGGCGGGCGGTCGTCTGGGTCGGCGACGGTCCTCCCCGCAGGCAGCTCTGCGGAACCGGTCCCGACGGATACCCCGTGGTCTTCAAGGAGACCTCGGGCGGGGATCACCTGATCACGGGGCAGATCGTGTCCGCGGCCGTACTGCCCGGCGAGGTCGACAGGGCGGGCAGGACGACCGGCGAACTGGTCGAGGGGATGGGCGCTCTCTTCGAGGGCTGGGAGGAACAGCTCGCCGGGGCGGAACCCTTCCCTCTCAAGTGGTCGGTCGTGGTGCGGGAGGTGATCTACCCGGTCTGCCGGGACAACGTCCGCCAGGTGGATCCGCGCACCGGGGAGATGGTCCGCCTGAGCTGCGAGGGCAAGGACACCACCCCTCCGGGTAACCCCTGAGCCCATGGGCGGCTTCGTGCCCGCCGGGGCTCAGGCGATGGCCAGGGCCTCCCATCGGTGCGCGGCCCGCTCGTAGCGTTCGAGCAGCACCGCGGCGACCTCGGGGGCGGCGCCCAGCACGTCGGCGACGGCGTCGGCGCCCGCGGCCAGGGTCTCCCGGCGGATCCTGTCGGCGAAGTGGCCGGGGGCCAGGAGGTAGGGGGCGACCACGATCCGGGAGGCTCCCGAGCGCCGCAGGCGCAGCACCGCCTCCTCGGGGGTGGGACCGGCGGCCGAGGCGTAGGCGGCGGTCACCGACCGCCAGCCGCGCAGCCTCGCCCAGTCTCCGGCGATCCCGGCGACCGTCGCGTTGGCCCGCGGGTCGCTGGACCCGGCCGAGACCAGCACCACGGCGGTGCCGGGCTCGCCGGGCTCCACGCCCGCCTCGGCCAGGCGCCGCTCCAGCGCGGTGACCAGCAGCGGGTGCGGGCCCAGCGTGGCACCCGTGTGCACGCGCAGCAGGGGCCTGCGGGCCGTCGCCTCGGCCAGCGCGCCGGGGATGTCGACCCGGCTGTGGTAGGCCTCGGTGAGCAGCAGCGGCAGCACCGCCGCCTCGGCCAGCCCCGACAGCGCCGTGGGAAGCGTCGGGGAGGCGTGGTCGAGGTAGGCGGTGCGTACGAGGAGATCGGGCCGCGCGTCCCGTACCAGGTCGAGCAGGTCCTCCACCGTCGCGGCGGCGCGCGGGTCACGGGACCCGTGCGCCACCGCCACCAGCGGTATCCCGGAAGCGGTGCCGGTGGCACGCCACGTCATACGTGGAGCCCGCACTCGGTCTTGCCCATGCCCGCCCAGCGACCGCTGCGCGGGTCCTCTCCCGGGGCGACCTGGCGGGTGCAGGGGGCGCAGCCGATCGAGGGGTAGTTGTCGTAGTGCAGCGGGTTGATCAGCACCCCGTTGTCGGCCATGTAGTTGTCGACGTCCTCCTGCGTCCACCTGGCGATCGGGTTGATCTTGACCATCTGGCGCTTGGCGTCCCACTCGACGACCTTGACGCCGGCGCGGGTGACGGCCTCGTCGCGGCGGATGCCGGAGACCCAGGCGAGGTACGGCTCGAGGGCGCGGTTGAGCGGCTCGACCTTGCGCAGGTAGCAGCACAGGTCGGGGTTGCGCCCGAACAGGCGCGGGCCCAGGTCGCGCTCCTGCTCGGCCACCGTGCGGGACGGCTTCACGTCGATCACGTTCACGTCGTAGACCTGCTGGACGGCGTCACGGGTGCCCATCGTCTCGGCGAAGTGGTAACCGGTGTCGATGAACAGCACGTCCACGCCGGGCTTGACCCGGCTGACCAGGTCGATCAGCAGGGCGTCGCTCATGGAGGCGGTGAGGCAGAGCCGGTCGCCGAAGGTCGCCGCGGCCCAGCGGATGATCTCAAGGGCCGAGGCGTCCTCCAGGAACCGCGCGGCCGACTCGACGATCTCCTGCAGGTCGAGCGTCCCCCGCTGCTGACGTAATCCGACTTCGATGTCCACCAGTGTCATCGCTCGTTCACCCAATCCTCATTCGCCGCGCGGGCAGGTCGTGCCGCGCGGACCACAGCGCTCGTCGTGCCGGAATTCGCCGTGCGGGCCGTGCGGGCCGGGTGGCCCGTGCGGATCGCGGTGACCTCGCCGGTCGGCGCGGTCACCGCGGTCGTCACGTTCACCGCGTCGGATTCGCCGCGCGTCACGAGCGCACCCCGATTCCGAGAAACTTCAGCTTGAAGGCGCGCACGCACGACCGGCAGTACCAGCCGCCGTCGCCCTCGTAGGGCTCCAGGTCTTCCTCACCGCAGTACGGGCAGTGGAAGGGAACGGCTCGCTCGCTCATCCGCTCCTCCTCGTCCCGCCATACGTCCGGTGTGTCCGGCCCGCCTTGTTCGTCCGGCCCGTCCGTGAGGGACCGGTGTGCCGGCCCTTCACTTCAGGTCCGCGTCGTCGGCGCGCTGCACCCAGTCGGAGAAGGTCTCCTCCTCGTTCTTCTGCTTCTCGAAGTTGCGGAGCACGCGCTCCACGTAGTCGGGAAGCTCCTCGGAGGTGGCCTTCAGGCCACGGACCTTGCGGCCGAAGCCGGGCTTGACGCCCAGCGAGCCGCCCAGGTGGATCTGGAAGCCCTCGACCTGCTCGCCCTCGTCGTTGACGACGAGCTGGCCCTTGAGGCCGATGTCGGCGACCTGGATGCGGGCACAGGAGTTGGGGCAGCCGTTGACGTTGATGGTCAGCGGGTTCTTGAAATCGGGCAGCCGCTGCTCCAGCTCGTCGATCAGGTTGGCTGCGGTGACCTTGGTCTCGACGATGGCCAGCTTGCAGAACTCGATCCCGGTGCACGCCATGGTCTGGCGGCGGAAGGTGGAGGGGTTGACCCGAAGGTCGCCCGCCTCCAGCTCGGCGACGAGGCTGTCGACCCTGTCGGGCGCCACGTCGAGGATGACCATCTTCTGCTCGACCGTGGTGTGCACCCGGTCGGAGCCGTGCCGCTCGGCGATGTCGGCGATCAGGTGTAGCTTGTCGCCGTCGAGGCGGCCGACCTTCGGGGCGAAGCCGACGTAGAAGTTGCCGTCCTTCTGCGGGAAGACGCCCACGTGGTCCCTGCGGCCGTCGCGAGGCTGCTCGGGCGCGGGGCCGTCGGGCAGGGCGTAGCCCAGGTACTCCTTCTCCAGGATGTCGCGGAACTTCTCGACACCCCAGTCGTTGATCAGGAACTTGATCCTGGCCCGGTGGCGCAGGCGGCGGTAGCCGTAGTCGCGGAAGATGCCGATCACGCCGCCGTAGGCGGGGGCGACCTGGTCGGGGGTCAGGAAGACGCCCAGCCGCTTGCCCAGCATCGGGTTGGTGGACAGGCCGCCGCCCACCCACAGGTCGAAACCGCGCTCGCCGTCGTCGTTCACGACGCCGACGAACGCCACGTCGTTGATCTCGTGCACGGTGCAGTGCGCCGGGCAGCCGCTCACCGCGGACTTGAACTTGCGCGGCAGGTTGGAGAAGGCCGGGTCGCCGATGTAGGTGTCGTAGATCTCCCGGATCTGCGCGGAACCGTCGAGGACCTCGCCGGTGTCGATCCCGGCCAGCGGGCAACCCAGGATCACGCGCGGGGTGTCGCCGCAGGCCTCGGTGGTGGACAGGCCCACCGACTCTAGGCGCTCCCAGATGTCGGGGACGGCCTCGATCTCGATCCAGTGCAGCTGGATGTTCTGCCGGTCGGTGACGTCGGCGGTGCCCCGGCCGTAGAGGTTGGAGATGTCGGCGATGACGCGCAGCTGGGCCAGGTTGAGCCGGCCGCCGTCGATCCTGACGCGGAGCATGAAGTAGCGGTCGTCGAGCTCCTCCGGCTCCAGGATCGCGGTCTTGCCGCCGTCGATCCCGGGCTTGCGCTGGGTGTAGAGCCCGAACCAGCGCATCCGGCCGCGCAGGTCGGCGGGGTCGATGGAGTCGAAGCCGTGCTTGGAGTAGACGTCGATGATCCGCTGACGGACGTTGAGGCCGTCGTCGTTCTTCTTGTTCTCCTCGTTCTTGTTCAGCGGCTCGCGGTAACCGAGAGCCCACTGACCTTCGCCGCGCGGGCGCTTGTGATGTCGATTCGCCGACCGGGCAGGGGTCGTCATGTGCGCGTCCTTATTGTGGCTCGATGGAATGATTTCCGGACGCGCACGGGCGGCACCTCCCGCCTCATCGTTGAGTGCGGGGGTCGATTACTCAGAGGAGGACGCCTGTTACGCGGCCGAGCTGGGTGAAATCAGCAGGGGGCGACGGTTAACGGACGTCACAACAGATGGCACTGCGGACACGCAGAAGGTCGACGTGGCGTCGCACGACGAGCAACGGGTCCGCTGGCATGTCTATGACGATACCCCGGGCGTCGTGGATGTCCAATGTCAGGTCCACCATCTGGACGCGGACACGGGGCGCGGGCCTGCGCCGGGGCGGCGGGGGGCCGGGACGGAGTCGACCAAGAAGGGGCGGGACGCCTGCCTATCCTTGCCCCAGCCAGTTCACGCGTGGTTCGGAGGCCTTCCGGGCGGACCGACCGGTATCGCCGAGATCGTTATCTTCCTGGGCTTTTGCCTGGTGCTGGCAGTCGCACCACGAGCCTCCCCGGCACTTCTCGTGCCGCCGCTCCTTGCACTCCTCGCAGATCATGGGTCCATTCTGCGCCGTTCCCTCTAGAATATTACTCGGTTACCCTTGCCCGGCTGCGACAGGGAGGCCTCATGGGCCTGATGGACGAGCTGCTGGTGGATCTGCGCGCCGAGACGGCCGAGTTCGACGCCATGATCGGGGGGCTCGGGCCGGACGAGTGGGAGCTGCCCACTCCGGCCGAGGGCTGGACGGTACGGGACCAGGTCGGCCATCTCGCCTGGTTCGACGACGCGGCCACCGTCTCCGCCTCTGATCCGGAGGCCTTCCGCGCCTCCCTGCCCGCGTTCCTCGCCCGCGGGGACTCCGCCGTGGACGAGCTCGCCGTCGCCTCGCGAGGCCTGTCCGCGGCCCAGGTCCACGAGTGGTTCCGCGAGGCGAGGGGCCGGGTCCTGGAGGCCTTCGCCCGGCTGGACGCCGGTGTCAGGCTGCCCTGGTACGGGCCCGACATGTCGGCCGCGTCCTTCGTCACCGCGCGCCTGATGGAGACCTGGGCCCACGGGCAGGACGTGGCGGACGCGCTCGGCGTCGCGCGCGTGCCGACCGCCAGGCTCAGGCACGTGGCGACGCTCGGGGTGCGCGCCATGCCGTACGGCTTCGCGGTGCGCGGCCTGGAGCCGCCGTCGCGCCCGGTGCGGGTGGAGCTGATCATGCCCGACGGCTCGCCGTGGGAGGCCGGGTCCTCGGACGCCGCCGACGTGGTCCGCGGGACCATGATCGATTTCTGCCTCCTGGTGGTCCGGCGCCGCCACCTCGCCGACACGTCTTTGCAGGTGCGCGGCGAGACCGCCCGGATCTGGACCTCGATCGCCCAGGCCTTCGCCGGGCCGCCGGGCAAGGGGCGGCCCCCACTCGGGCAGGGGGCCGGGTCAGGGGTGTTTCAGGGGGACGCCGGATGGAGCCGGCCTCATTCCGCCTGACATGATCGTGAATATGCGGACCTTGTTGAACGTCATCTGGCTGATCTTCGCGGGAATCTGGCTGGCGATCGGCTACGTCCTCGCGGGAATCGTGTGCTGCGTCCTGATCATCACGATCCCGTTCGGCATCGCGTCGTTCCGGATCGCCGCCTACGCGCTGTGGCCCTTCGGCCGGACCGTGGTGCGCGACCCCGAGGCGGGGGCGCTGTCGACCATCGGGAACGTGATCTGGTTCGTCGTGGCCGGGGTCTGGCTGGCGATCGGGCACCTGCTGACCTCGATCCCGCTCTTCCTGTCGATCATCGGCATCCCGCTGGGCCTGGCCAACCTCAAGCTGATCCCGATCTCCCTGCTGCCGCTGGGCGCGCGTATCGTCGACGCGGACGACGCGGAGGCGTTCTACCGCCGCTAGGTTTCGCCGCAGGTGATGCGGGCAGATGGGTGAGATTCGATCGTTGCCCGCCCGACTCGTGATCAAGCGCGGCTAGGAATACCGTTGTGTGGCATGACGTCCACTGATGCCCCGGCCCATCGGCCCGGGCCCGAGCGACGCCCCCCGCGCGGGCCTGGGACGCGGTTGCGTGCCGGTCTCGCGCGGATCCGCGGTACGGACGTCTGGGCCAGGCTGCGGGCGCTGCTCTCGTGGATCCGCGGCACCGACCTGTGGGCCCTGATCGCCGCCACCACGAACGCGGGCGTCACCTACCGCGTCACCGGCCTGGCGGGTGAGGCGGCCTTCTTCGCGCTGCTGTCGCTGCCGCCGTTCATGCTCGGCCTGATCGGTGTGCTCGGCCAGCTGACCCGCGTGTTCGGCCCGGAGACGGTCAAGAACGTCAGCGACTGGATCGACCAGCAGGCCCACCTGCTGTTCACCGACAACGCCGTCGACACCGTCGTCACCCCCCTCATCGAGGACGTGCTGAAACCCGAGAACCAGGTCTCGCTGATCTCCCTGGGCTTCCTGCTCGCCCTCTGGTCGGGCTCGCGCGCGCTGTTCGTCTACGTCGACCTGATCTCGGTCGCCTACGGCCTCGGCGAGGAGCGCGGCATCATCCGCACCCGCCTGATGTCCTTCGGCTTCTACCTGGCCGGCCTGCTGATCGGGCTGGTGGTGATGCCCGTGCTCGTCCTGGGCCCGGCCGCGCTGCGCGGGGCCCTGCCGGCCGACTACACCGTGCTGGTCGACATCCTCTACTGGCCGGTGGTCATCATCGGCTCGGTGATCTTCCTAACCCTGCTCTACCACGTGAGCGTGCCCGTACGCACGCGCTGGTGGCGCGAGCTGCCGGGCGCGGTGCTCGCGCTCGTCATCTGGATCGCCTGCGCCGCCGTGCTGCGCGCGGTCCTCGCCGCCTGGTTCTCGCCGGTCTCCATCTACGGCTCGCTCGCCGCCCCCATCGCCGTGCTGCTGTGGCTCTACATCACCGCGCTGGCCGTGCTCATCGGCGCCACGCTCAACGCCGAGGTCGACCGGCTCTGGCCCGTCGAGGGCGCGGGTCGCACCGGCCGCGGGGGTTAGTCCGCTATCGTCTAAGCCGCGACTGGCGCATAAGGTGGGAGAGACCACCGGGGAGCGGAAGGGCGAGGAGGCCGAGCGCCTGGGTCTTCGCGCGATGTCGACGACGACAGGGGAGTGAAGGCGCATGAGCGCTCTTTCCAGCGTGGATCCGCAGATCGCCGAGCTCATCAAAGCCGAGGAGCGGCGGCAGGCCGACACCGTCAAGCTGATCGCCTCGGAGAACTACGTCTCCAAGGCCGTCCTCGAGGCCACGGGCACCGTCCTGACCAACAAGTACTCCGAGGGCTACGCGGGCAAGCGTTACTACGAGGGCCAGCAGGTCATCGACCAGGTCGAGACCCTCGCCATCGACAGGGCCAAGGCCCTGTTCGGCGTCAACCACGCCAACGTGCAGCCCTACTCGGGCTCACCCGCCAACCTGGCCATCTATTTGGCCTTCCTGAAGCCGGGCGAGACCGTCATGGGCATGGGCCTGCCGTTCGGCGGCCACCTGACCCACGGCTGGTCGGTCTCGGCCACCGGCAAGTGGTTCAACCCGGTCCGCTACGGCGTGCGGCAGGACACCGGCCGCGTCGACATGGACGAGGTGCGCGAGCTCGCCCTCCGCGAGCGCCCCAAGCTGATCTTCTGCGGTGGCACCGCGGTCCCGCGCACGATCGACTTCCCGGCCTTCGCCGAGATCGCCCGCGAGGTCGGGGCCGTGCTCGCCGCCGACATCGCGCACATCGCCGGCCTGGTGGCCGGTGGCGCCCACCCGTCGCCGGTCGGCCACGCGGACGTCATCTCCACCACCACCCACAAGACCCTGCGCGGCCCCCGGGGCGCCATGCTCATGGCCACCTCCGACGAGCACGCCACCGCCCTCAACAAGGCCGTCTTCCCCGGCCTGCAGGGCGGTCCGCACAACCACACCACCGCGGCCATCGCGGTGGCGCTCAAGGAGGCGTCGACCGACGACTTCAAGGACTACGCCCGCCAGGTCGTCCTGAACGCGCAGGCGCTGGCCGAGGAGCTCCTGGGCCGGGGCTTCGACCTGGTCTCCGGCGGCACCGACAACCACCTCATCCTGTTCGACCTGACCCCCCAGGGCATCGGCGGCAAGCCCGCCGCCCAGGCCCTCGACAAGGCCGGGCTGGAGACCAACTACAACAGCGTGCCCTTCGACACGCGCAAGCCGTTCGACCCCTCGGGCATCCGCATCGGCACCGCGGGCGTGACCAGCCGGGGCATGGGCATCGCCGAGATGCGGCAGATCGGCGCCTGGATCGACCAGGTCGTCACCGCCCTGGCCAAGGACGAGGACGAGGCCAAGCACGTCATCACCCGCGTCCACGGCGAGGTCAGGGAGCTCACCTCCCACTTCCCCGCCCCCGGCCTGTGAGCGTGCCCCGGGCGGCGGGATCGCCGCCCGGGTGATCTTCCGCGGGTTCGCGGCGGGCCGGTCCGTGGGATCTCCGGGACGCCGCGACACGCTGATCGACAGCCGATCGATCTTGTAGGGCAGGACGAGCTTTTAGGGCAGGACGAGAACGCCCGGCCGGGATTACCCGGCCGGGCGTTCTCGCGTGTCCGGTCGCCGCGAGGGCCGGGCGTTCTCGTGTGGCCGGAAGCTTCGAGGGCCGGGAGATCCGCCTCGTCGCGGGAGCAGGCGGGGACGCGCCGAAATGTGTTTGCGCCGGGCGGGAGGCGTTGCGCTAAAGTTCTCCCGAAGACGCCGTTCGAGAGAGACGCGCGGCCACGAGGCGAGCAGGAGGTGGGGAGCATGCGGGTTGTTCTGGTGAGCCTGCCGTCCATCAACCTCCGGGTGCCCGCCTAGCCGATTCGCGACAGGGCACCCGGCCTTCCACAAGGGTGCTTACGTTGTCTTCGTCAATCGTCTCTTCTTCATCCGTTCTCACCGCGCTCGGCTGGAACGACTCCCTCGCCGCCGAGCTCCCCGCAGGCCTGACCCCCGCCCGCGTGTCCCGCGTCGATCGCGGTGCCGCCGAGGTGCTGACGGCCTCCGGTCATCTCCGGGCCAACTACGGCGCCAGGGTGCGGCGCGACGCCGCCGCCGATCCCGTGGCCCTGCCCTGCGTCGGTGACTGGGCCGGGCTCCGCCGCCTGGCCGAGGGCCGCTTCGAGCTGGAGGCGCTCCTGCCCCGGCGCACCGCGTTCGTGCGCGGCGGCGTCGCCAGGGTCTCCAGGGGCGGGCTCTCCGGCGACTCCCAGGGCCAGGTGCTCGCCGCCAACGTCGACGTGGTCTTCGTCGCCGAACCCGCCCTGCACGCCACCGACACCGCCGACCTGGGCAGGATCGAGCGGCTGCTCGCGCTCGCCTGGGAGAGCGGGGGCCGTCCCGTGGTGCTCGTCACCAAGTCCGACCTGATCGGCGAGGGCCTCGGCTTCCTGATGGACGAGGTCGCCTCGGCGGCGCCGGGTGTGGACGTGCACCCGGTCTGCTCCGTCACGGGGGAGGGCGTCGAGATCGTCCGCGGATACCTCGAGGGCACGCGCACCGCGGTGGTGCTCGGCGCCTCGGGTGCGGGCAAGTCGACGCTCGTCAACGCCCTGGCGGGGGAGGGGGTCATGGAGACCCAGCAGGTCAGGGCCGGAGACGGCCGGGGCCGCCACACCACCGTGCACCGCGAGCTCATCCCGCTCGCGGGAGGCGGGCTCATCATCGACACGCCCGGCATCCGCCGCGTCGGCCTGTACGACATGGGCGAGGGCGTGGACATGGTCTTCTCGGACCTGGAGGAGCTCGCCGCGCGGTGCCGGTTCGGCGACTGCCGCCACGACAGCGAGCCGGGCTGCGCCGTGATCGCCGCGATCGAGGACGGCACGCTTCCCGAGCGGCGGCTGGAAAGCTGGAACAAGCTTCAGCGGGAGGCCGCGTGGATGGCGTCCAGGAGCGACGCGCGGCTCCGCAAGGAGCTGCAGAACAAGTGGAAGATCATTCACAAGGAGATGCGGAAGACGGGCCGTAACAGGCCCTGAGACGTGGGGGAAGCCCGCCGTGCGGTCGCCCGTCCCGGGGGCCGCACGCGCGGGGCCCGACACGACAACGTGTGATCTCGCAGGGGGTTCGCGAGATCACACGTGCGGGGGAAGCCGGGTGGAGGTACTGCTCAGGCGACGGCACTGATGCCGGCGCTGGCGGCGCGGCGCATGCGACGGCGACGCTCGGAGGCGCGCTCGTCCTCGTTGAGACCGCCCCAGGTGCCGTACTTCTCCGGACGGGACAGCGCGTAGTCCAGACACTCGGCACGAACGGGGCACTGGGCGCAGATCGCCTTCGCCTTACGCTCGCGGATGTCACGCTCGGGCTGACGCTCACCGTCGGGACCGAAGAAGAGCACGAGGTCCTCGCCCCGGCACGCGGCGTCATCCTGCCAGCCCCAGCTGGGCCGAGGCCGGGCGGTCTGCCGACGTACCTGAGACATGAGAAAACCACCTTATAGTGAGAGGTATTTCTGGTTAATGCCGCATTGGACGCTTGTGACGTCCCTGGGTCCAACGCCTGGATTGGCCGTGATGTTCCCTCAGGTCAGGTCAGCGCGGACGTGGCATACCGCACAGGGGTTACCCTGTCCAGCGTGACCAGCCGGTAGGTAGTGATCGTATCGGCGCAAGCCGTACCGCATGGCGTTGTCAGCGTCATGGGTTCAACCACTACCCGAAAACGAGCGCCACTACCGCGCACAAATGCCTCGGTGACGGCGCCGTCCAACCTGGAGGATTCCACGGCCACTCCGCCAACCGAGAGATCACCCGTATGAATGCGGACGAAATGCTCAGCGGCCTGCAGTGGCTCAGGGATGCCTGCGCGTCCCCGGAAACGGTCGAGGATGACCTCGCCGGACCGGTACGCGTCGGCTGCCGCGATCGCAGCAGCCTGAGACATGCTGCCGTAGTAAAGCCCGTGTGGCAAGCACACGAGGTTGGCGGCGTATCGATCGCCGCCAACATGTGATGTTTCCCATACTGTGTCCGGCAATGTTTTTGCCAAGGACCGAGCTAGGGGTAGTCCAATGCGGGCGCAGCACGCGTTGCGCTTGGCATGCGTGCAGACCAGAAAAACCGGCTCACTCACAAGTATGCAGGACTCCGGGACCACTCCGGCCACCACGCTGTCAAGTCTAAGATCGTCTGGACCTGCGATGACGCCTTCGGCGATCCACGGCTCGGCCGACCCGGAGTCGGCGACCATCACGTGAATGCCGTTTTCCACGAGGTTCCTGCGCCCCGGGCGGCGGATCAGCTGGGGGCGGATGCCGAGCCGTGTGGCCCGTTTGATAAGGGTGTGAACGTCCTTGGGAAGGCTGCAGTCCTCCAGGTGGGAGGCCCAGGGGCCGGGGTGCTCGATGAGCAGCCAGAAGCGGGCTCCGACGGTCGCGCTGGCGTGGACCGGCAGCTCGCCGGTGTGACAGCCCGGCGGGTGCGCGCACCCCTTGCCGGCCGTATCCGCCCTGCTCGCGACGATCCCCGTGCTCACGCTCTCTCCTCGCTCGAACTTAGGTAAGACTAACCTAACAGTCAGATCGAGGAGGCGAGGAGTAAAACGATCATAGGCACGTAAAGGCGATGGAGCGGCGGACGGCCCGCGACCCCCGCGACCCCGGCGGCGCGGGCGGTGCGGACCTCAGTAGGCCAGCGCGGCGCGGGCCAGGGGCAGGGCCGCGGCGCGGTCCTGCGGGACGAGGCCGACCCTGGTCCGCCGGTCGAGGAGGTCGTCCACGTTCAGGGCGCCCTCGTGCCTGACCGCCCAGACGAGCTCGGCCCCGGTGACCCCGGCCGGACCGGGCTCGGCCAGCCAGGGGTCCTCCGCCATCAGGGCCCGCACGGCGCCCGCCTCACTCCCGTACCGCCGCAGCGACCGGCCCGCCCCCCGGACGCCCTCGCCGTCCGCGTTCCCCCCGCCGCCGGGGCCGTCCGGGACGGCGCCGACGAGGGGCAGCTCCGCGGTGCGGCTCCGTCCCGCGTCGAGCCGGCCCAGTGACACGGCCCGGTCGACCGCGTCCTCGGCCATCCGCCGGTACGTGGTCAGCTTGCCGCCCACGATCGTCACCAGCCCGTCCGGCCTGGTCAGCAGCGCGTGCCTTCTGGACAGGTCGGCGCTGCGGCCCTCGGCGGCGAGCAGTGGCCGCAGCCCCGCGTAGGTTCCGGCGACGTCCTCGCGCCGCACCGGCTCCTCCAGCACGGAGTTCAGGACGGCCAGCAGGAACGTCACGTCCTCCTCCGGCACCTGCGGGACGTCCGGGACGGGGCCGTCCGCCGGTTCGTCGGTGAGGCCGACGTGGACCCGGCCGTCGGGCTGGGGGAGAACCAGGGCGAAGCGATTGCTCTCCCCGGGAATCGGCACGTGCAGTCCCGCGGTCAGGCCCGGCAGCGTCTCGGGCCTCAGCACCAGGTGGGTGCCGCGCGAGGGACGCAGCCGGATGCCAGGATGCAGCCCGGCCGCCCAGACACCGGTGGCGTTGACCACCGTCCTGGCCCGGATCGTGAAGGTGTCCCCGCCCAGCTCGTCGCGGACCAGCGCGCCGTCGCCGGACAGCTCCAGCGCCCGGCAGCGCGTCAGGATCCTCGCCCCGTGGGCGGCGGCCGTCCTGGCCACGGTGACCACCAGGCGGGCGTCGTCGGCCAGGCGTCCGTCCCACGACAGCAGGGCTCCGCGCAGCCCGCGCGAACCCAGCGGCGAGGCGAGGGCGAGGGTCCGCGCGGCGGAGATCCGCGAGGGGCCGGGCAGGAGGTGGCGGGGCGTGCGCGCCGCGGCCCGCAGCCCGTCGCCGAGGCGGTATCCGGTCATCACCAGCGCCGCGTGGCGCCGGGAGACCTCCGGGACCAGCGGCAGCAGGTAGGGGTAGGCCCTGACCAGGTGCGGAGCGGTGCGCCCGAGCAGGTGTCCGCGCTCCACCGCGCTCTCGTACGCCACCCCGACCTGCCCCCTGGCCAGGTAGCGGAGCCCGCCGTGGATCATCTTGGAACTCCACCGGGAGGTCCCGAAGGCCATGTCGTGGGCGTCGATCGCGGCCACGGAGAGGCCGCGGGAGGCCGCGTCGAGCGCAGCCCCGGCGCCGGTGGCGCCCAGACCCACCACCAGCACGTCCACCACGAGGTCGCGCGTCTCGGCCAGCTCGCGCGCGCGGCGGGCGGCGTTGAGAGAGGAGTTCACGGTCGCAGGTACCTTTCCAGGAGCGTCGCCAGCTCGGCGTCCAGATCGTCCAGGTCTTCCAGGCTGGCGGGGCCGAGCATGGTCGGGCCGGAGAGCAGGAACGACTGGGCGGTCAGCAGCACGGCCCTGGCCATCCTGACCGGGTCGCCGGCTCGCACGGTGCCCCCCTCCTGGCCTCGGACGATCGCCGCTTCGACGAGCGTGAGCATCGCCTCGTGGCTGGCGCCCCTGCGGTCCAGCAGGTAGGGCAGGAGCAGCTCCGGGTCGACCTCGACGATCTTCCGCCAGAGCGGGTGGTCGCGCAGCGCCCGTACCACCGCCACCGCCGAGGTGACCGGGTCCTCGGTCGCGAACCGGTCCGCGACGCGTACCCACTCGCGGGTCATCAGGTCGGCGACGAGGGTGCGCACGTCGGGCCAGTGGCGGTAGATCGTCATGCGGGAGAGCCCGGCCCTGCGCGCCACGTCGGTGAGCGTGGCGCGCCGGACTCCCACGGCGAGGACCACCTCGCGGGCGGCGTCCAGCACCCGGCCGTTGTTCTCCATGTCTGCATTGTGACGAATAGACGTCATGTGTCACAGTGTAAGCGTGGAAAATCCGACGAGCGCCGCCGAGCCCATGCTCTGGTCAGGCTGGGGCGACCCCGACAAGGCCGCCGACCTGCCGGAACCGGTCAGAAAACTGCTCCACGACGTGCTGGGCGTACGCCCCCGGCGAGACCGGGCCGCCGGGCTCGGCGAGGTGCGGCTGCCCGCCGTGGCCCTCTCCCCGTCCGTCCTGGCGGAGCTGCGCGGCGTCGTCGGCGCCGGCCACGTGCGCTCCGACGACGAGGCCCGCGTCCGGCACACCCGGGGCAAGTCCACCCCCGACCTGATGCGCATGCGCGCCGGAGACGGCTCCGACGCCCCCGACGCCGTGGTGCTGCCCGGTTCGCACCATGAGGTGCTGGAGGTGCTGGCCGCCTGTGCCGCGCACCGGGTCGCGGTGGTCCCGTTCGGTGGCGGGACCTCCGTGGTCGGCGGCCTGGTCGCGACCCGGCGGGGCTTCGCCGGTGTCGTCGCGCTGGACCTGGCCCGGCTGGACCGGCTGGTCGCCGTCGACGCCGAGTCGATGGTCGCGGAGATGGAGCCGGGGCTCCGCGCCCCGGAGGCCGAGCGGCTGCTGGCCGGGCACAGATTCACCCTGGGTCACTTTCCCCAGTCGTTCGAATACGCCACGCTGGGGGGTTTCGCCGCCGCCCGCTCCAGCGGCCAGGCCTCTGCCGGATACGGGCGCTTCGACGACATGGTGGTCGGCATGACCGTGGCCACCCCGCGCGGCACCCTGGAACTGGGCCGGGCGCCCAAGTCGGCGGCCGGGCCCGACCTGCGCCAGGTGATCCTCGGCTCCGAGGGGGCCTTCGGTGTGATCACCTCCCTGAGGCTCCGCGTCCGGCGCGCACCCGAACAGCGGGTCTACGAGGGGTGGCGGTTCGCCTCGTTCGCCGAGGGATCGGCCGCGCTGCGGCACCTCGTCCAGGAGGGCACCGTGCCCACCGTGCTGCGCCTGTCCGACGAGACCGAGACGATGGTCGGCCTGGCCCGCCCCGGCGAGATCGGCGCCGCGCCGACCGGCGCGGGCTGCCTGGCGATCGCCGGGTACGAGGGCTTCTCCGAGGTTCCCGCCCTGCGCGAGCGGGTCGCCGCCGTGCTGTCCGGGCTCGGCGGAGTCCACCTCGGCACGGATCCGGGGGAGTCATGGCTCCACGGGCGCTACTCCGCGCCCTACCTGCGCGACTCGCTGCTCGGGGCGGGGGCGACCGTCGAGACGCTGGAGACGGCCGGGTTCTGGTCCAACCTGCCCCGCCTCTATGACGCCGTACGGCTCTCGCTGCACGCCTCGCTCGGCTCGCCGCTGGTCATGTGCCACATCTCCCACGTGTACGGCACCGGCGCCTCCCTGTACTTCACGGTCGTCACGGCGCAGGGCGACGACCCCGTGGGGCAGTGGGAGGCGGCCAAACGGTCGGTCAACGAGGCGATCGTCGCGGCCGGGGGCACCGTCTCGCACCACCACGGCGTCGGCCGCGACCACCGGGACGCCTACGCCACCGAGATCGGCGACCTCGGCGTGGAGATCCTGCGCGGCATCAAGGACCGGCTCGACCCCGAGGGCATCCTCAACCCCGGCGTCCTCGTCCCTCCGGGGAGGTGACGGGCGCGGGGGAGCTCGGCCCGCGGCGCTCGATCAGGGGAGCTCACCCAAGAGAGCCCAACCGGGGAAACTCAGTCGGCGACCACGAGCTTGCCCATGGCCTCGCGGAGCGGCCCGGGTATCCCGGCCGGCCTGCGGCTCTCCCGGTCGACGAACACGTGGACGAAATGGCCCTCCGCCACGACCGTCTCGCCGTCCTCGCGAAACAGCCCGAGCTCGTAGCGGACACTGGAGCGGCCCAGGTGGCCGACCCGCAGCCCGATCCTGACGGCCTCGGGGAAGGACACCGACGCCCGGTAGACGCAGTGCGACTCGACGCACAGGCCGATGGCGTCGCCGTCGTGGATGTCCAGGCCCGCGGTCCTGATCAGCCAGGTGTTGATCACCGTGTCCATCATCGAGTAGTGGACGGCGTTGTTGACGTGGCCGTAGACGTCGTTGTCCTTCCACCTGGTCGGAACGGTCTCCCAGTAGGCGTACACGGTAGAACCATATTCCAGAGCGGTGTCCGGCCGGAATCGCGATCCCGGCTCGTGTCCAGGGATCCGGGTGCGCCCTCGTAAGATCGTTGCCAAGATATGCTCATGGTTGATGTCGGACAGGCGGCGGAGCGCGGGCGTGAGGTCTCCTCCCGGGTGTCGGAGGAGGGCGCGGGCTGGTCCTGCGCCCAGACGGGCACCTTTCAGGACCTGCTGCCCAGCAAGGAGACCTTCTCCTGGCTGAACCCGCGCACCATCTGGCGGTCGCGGAACGAGATCCTCGCGATCCTGTTCGGAGACCCCTCGGGGCAGGTGCGGGCGCGCTGGGTGGGCTCCCAGCGGGACCGGGGCGTCGACCCCTCCTTCCGCATCCCGATGGACGTCGGCCCCGAGTTCTCCTTCCTGGTCCTCGGCGACACGGGGGAGGGCGACGCCTCGCAGTACGCCGTGGTGCCGGGCATGCTCAAGGCCGGCGAGGACACCGCCTTCGCGGTCGTCGCCAGTGACGTGATCTACCCCACCGGCTCGGGCAACGAGTACGAGGACAAGTTCTTCCGCCCGTACCAGGACTACCGGGCGCCGATCTACGCGATCCCCGGCAACCACGACTGGTACGACGGGCTCGGCGGCTTCATGCGCGTCTTCTGCGACGCCCCGGCGCTGGCGGCCGAGAACGAGGGGTTCAAGCTGTCGCCCTCGGGGCTGCGCGGCCTGATCTGGCGCAAGCCGGAGAAGATCGACGAGGCCCGGCTGGCCAGGGCGCGCGAGCGGCGGGCGAGGCCCGAGCAGCGGGTCGTGCAGCCCGCCCCCTACTGGGCGATGGAGACCCCGGGGCTGCTCGTCGTCGGGGTGGACACCGGCATCCGCGGCGACATCGACAGGGAGCAGGCCGAATGGCTGCGCGAGGTCTCCCGCGACCCCCGGCCCAAGGTGCTGATCACCGGAAAGCCCATCTACACCCGTAACGACTACAAGCCGTCGAAGCTGGTCGGCGGCGGCACCATCGACGACATCGTCACCGATCCCGCGCACAACTACGTCGCGGCGATAGGCGGCGACGTGCACAACTACCAGCGCTTCCCGATCAAGGTCGGGGAGCGGACCATCCAGTATCTCGTGGCGGGCGGCTCCGGGGCCTTCATGCACGCCACCCACACCATCCCGAGGGTCACCGTCGGCGGCGTGGACGAGGACGACTACCGCTGCTACCCGCTGCGCGGCGACTCGCTGTCGTTCTACAGCAGGCTCTACAGCGACCGGCTGCGCATGCGCTGGCTCTACCTCACGCCCGACGAGAGCGCGGCGCTGATGTCCCGGCAGATCGGCAACGCCCCGATACGGGACATCCCGCCCGTGCCGATCACCCGGCGGATGAGGTGGGCGGCCCGGATCCTCGGCGGCTGGCCGATGCCGCTGCGGCTGCCCGTGGGCAGGACCTTCCACCGCTACCTGTCGGAGCTGTCCGACTGGGACACCCCGCCGTTCTTCAAGAGCTTCCTGCACATCTCGGTGACCCCCGAGGTCCTGACGATCCGCTGCCTCGCCGCCACCGGCTGCCTGCGGCAGGAGATCGAACCCCCGGTCGAGGACGAGATCGCCATACCGCTCGTCTGATCGAGAATGTCGTACCGGCGTGGCAGGGTTGGCGTATGCACGTGTCGGTCGCGGCCGCTCCCGGAGGCGGGGGCGTTCTGCGCGCGGACGGCGAGCCCGCCAGGGCCGTCGCCGATCTGGCCTCGGCCACCCGCGAGCTGGAGGCCGCGAATCCGCGCTGGGTCTGGGCCGACACGCGGGAGGTCTACCCCGCGCTGCTCGCCTCCGGGGTGCGGCTGGCGCGCTGCCACGACCTGGCGCTGACCGAGGGCCTGCTCCTGGCCCACGAGGGGCGCTTCGGCGAGCCGAGGTCCGCCCTCGCGGCCCACGCCCGGCTGCACGGCCTTCCCGTGCCCGACGACCACCACGGGCCCCAGGCGCGGCAGGCCACCCTCTTCGAGGAGGAGGCGCCCCCGCCGGACGCGGACCTGGTCGCCGAGGTCTACGCCGACCAGCTGCGGCGCGTCGAGGCCACCGCGGACCCGGGGCGGTTCCGGCTGCTGGTCGCCGCGGAGTCGGCCGGGGCGCTGATCGCCGCGGAGATGGCTCAGGAGGGCATGCCCTGGCGGGAGGACGTGCACGACGAGCTGTTGACCGGCCTGCTCGGCCCGCGCCCGGTGCACGGCATGCGGCCCGTCAAGCTCCAGGCCCTGGCCGACCAGGTGGCGGCGGCCTTCGGCACGTCGTTCAACCCCGACTCCCCGCAGCAGATCATCAGAGCTTTCAAGGCGGCGGGCGTGCCCGTCGCCTCCACCCGGGCCCACGACATCAAGCGGGTCGAGCACCCGGGCGTCGCCCCTCTGCTCGCCTACAAGGAGATGGCCAGGTTCTACAGCTTCCACGGCTGGGCCTGGGCCGACCAGTGGGTGCGCGACCACCGCTTCCGCCCCGAATACGTGGTGGGCGGCGTGGTGACGGGCCGCTGGGCGACCAACGGCGGCGGGGCCCTGCAGATCCACAAGCTGATGCGCAAGGTCATCGTGGCCGACGACGGCTGGACGCTCGTCGTCGCCGACGCGGCCCAGCTGGAGCCGCGCGTGCTGGCCGCCATGTCGGGAGACGGCGGCCTGGCCAGGGCCGCCGGGCAGATCGACCTCTACCAGGCGCTGGCGCAGGCGTTCGGCGGCGAGCGCGACAACGCCAAGATCGCCATGCTGTCGGCGATGTACGGGGGCACCAGCGGGGACGCGCCCAAGCTGCTGGCCGTGATGCGCCAGCGCTTCCCCCGCGCCTACCAGTTCGTGGAGGACGCCGCCAGGGCGGGGGAGGAGGGCAAGGTGGTCCGCTCCTGGCTGGGCCGCACCTCGCCCCCGCCCTCCGCCGGCTGGCGGGAGCTGGTCTCCGGCCCCGAGGGAGGCCGCGCGGCCCGCGACCGCGGCCGGTTCACCCGAAACTTCGTCGTCCAGGCGACCGCGGCCGAGTGGGCGCTCGCGCTGATGGCCGTGCTGCGCGGCCTGCTGCCCGACCCGGCCAGGCTGGTGTTCTTCCAGCACGACGAGGTGATGGTGCACTGCCCGGCCGAGCAGGCCGACGAGGTCGTCGCGGCGGTCGGCAAGGCCGCCGAGGAGGCGACCCGGCTGCTGTTCGGATCGACCCCGGTGCGCTTTCCCATGCTGGCCGTCCCGGTCAGGTGTTACGCCGACGCCAAATGACCTTCGGCGGTCCCGCGTGAGAGCCGGGGGCGGTCGCGGCTCAGGCGCGGGCCAGGGCCAGCCAGACGCCGGTGACCGTCACCATGACCGCGACGGCCGCGCCGAGCACGCCGTACGACAGGCTGCCGACGATCACCCCGGCGATCACGGTGCCGGTCGCGCCGCAGACGTTCATCACCAGGTCCGACAGGCCCTGCACGGGGGTGCGGTGTTCCAGCGGCACGGCCTCGCTGAGCATCGCCGAGCCGGCGATCAGCCCGCACGACCAGCCGAGACCGAGCAGGACCAGCCCGACGGTCACCCGCGTGACGTCGTGCGCCCCGGCACCGCCCGCGAGGACGGCCGCGGCCAGCAGCAGGCCCGTCCCCAGCACCAGCACCGGCGTCCTTCCGGCCCGGTCGGCCAGCCAGCCGACCACGGGTGACAGGACGTACATCCCCGCGATGTGCAGGCTGATCACGATGCCGATGACCGTGTACGTCGAGCCGCCGTGGTCGAGATGGACCGGGGTCATGGACATGATCGAGACCATCGCGGTGTGGCTGACCGCGATCGCGACCAGCGCTCGCCTCGCCAGGGGTGTCCCGCGCAGCACCCGCCAGGCGGTACGGAACGTGCCCCCGCCCTTCCCCGGGGAGTCCACCGCGGCCAGGCCGGACGCGGGGGCACCGGACGCGGAGGCGCCGGAATCGGGAGAGGCGTCCGGAGCGGCGGGCGCGGAGCGGGCCAGGAGCAGGGGGTCGGGGCGCAGGGCGACCAGGATGATGCCGAGGGCGATCGCGAAGCCCACCAGCGCGAGGGCGAACGGGCCGCTGCCCGGTGGCAGCCCGAGCCCGGCGCTGAACCGCTCGGCCGGCTCCGCCAGGTTCGGACCGGCTACCGATCCGACGGTGGTGGCCCACACCACCAGCGACAGGTGCCGGGCCGAGTGTCCCGGCGGGGACAGGTCGGTCGCGGCGTAGCGTGAGGCCAGGCCGCCCGCGCTGGCCGCGCCGAACAGCACCAGCCCGGCCAGCAGCAGCGGCCACGAGCCCAGGCCGACGGCCAGCAGCGAGACCAGGCAGCCGAGCAGGGCGCACCCGTAGGCCAGGACGAGCCCGGCCCGGCGGCCGCCCCTGCCGGACGATCTCGCGGTGGGCAGCGCCAGCAGCGCGGCGCCCAGCACGGTCGCGGTCCCGGCCAGCCCGCTGAGCGCCGTGGAGCCGGAGAGCTCCTCCACGGTCACCGAGCTGAAGGTGAGCCCCACGGCGATCCCGATGCCCCCGCTGATCTGGGCGGCGGACAGGACGGTGAGCGTCCGCCGCTGCACGGCGGCGATCCGTTCTCCGCCGCCGGGGGAGATGTCGGGGTTCGTGGTGTTCGTGGGGTTCGCGGTCACGAGCGAAGTCTGCCATCACTCATGACCGCACCACGAGGCATTTCGCGGGCGGCGTGACGGGACCCGGGGGTGGCGGACGGCAGGCGGGGTGACGGCGGCGGACGGTGGGCGGCGGGGTCAGTCGACCGAGGTGAAGGTGGCGAAGAACGTTTCGAGGATCTCCGAGTTCTTCTCCCAGTCCAGGTCCTGGACCCTGAACGTGATCTGGTAGGCGGTCTGGCCGTTGAGGGCGACGTAACGCGTCAGGCCGTGCATCGGGACGCCGTTGGGCTGGACGTAGGTGTACTCCCAGTCCGCGGCCTTCCACGTGCGGTAGTTCACCACCGTCACGCCGACCTCGGTGTATTCGTCCAGGCCTTTCTTGCTCGCCCTGCCCAGTGCCGTCACCGGGTCCGTGACCGGCACCTCGACGATGACGAGGGTCTGCCCGCCGCTCTTCGGCCCGGAGAAGGTGACCGCTCCGCCGGGGCCCGCCTTCACCGTCCAGTCGCCGGGTACCGCGCCGGAGACACCGGCGGCGTTCGCCAGCTTGAAGCCCTCGGGGATCTCCTCGCTCGGCCCGGCGGGTGTCACCGGCTCGGCCGCCGTGGAGATCGCCGTGGACGGGCCGCTGGTGACCGCGGTGTCGGAGGAGTTTCCGCCGGGCAGGAAGACGAGCATCCCGGCGACCACGATGGCCAGCACGCCGCCCCCGCCGAGCATCAGCAGGCGGACGTCGAGACCGCCCCCCTCGCCTCCCGGGGCGCGGCGCGCGTTCCCGCGCACCGCACTCCTGCTGGGCGAGGTCAGGGACTGCGAGTCCCGTACGGCGGCGCGGGAGGACGCCTCCCGCGAGGTGGGCGTGGGCCAGAGCGCCGCCTCACGGGCCTTGGACGCCTCGCTCTGGCCGCCGCGACGCGGTGCGGCCGGTGGCGCGGACGGCGGGCCGGCCGACGGCGCGGGCGCCGGTGCGGCGGGCAGGTCGCCGGAGAAGCTGCTCAGCGGGTCGAACGGGTTGCCGTCGGGCCCGGTCGCCGGGATGCGCAGCGCGTCGTAGCCGCGCTGGTGCTCGCCCGCCAGGCCGGTGGCCGCGTCGGCCCGCGCCCCGCCCACCTGCGGGAACCCGCCGGAGGCGGGGCCGGATCCGGGGAAGGACAGCGGGTCCGCGCGATAGGACCCCGACGGGCTGGCGAGCGCGTCGTAGGGGAGCTGGTGGCCGCCGGAGAAGTCGCCGGCCGGTTCGTACGGCACCCGGATCGGGCCGGAGGGCGTCTCGATGATCCGGGAGGGCATCGGCCCCGACGGCACGTCCAGCGGGGGCATCAGGTGGATCGGCATGGAGTCGCCGGGGACCGGCATCGACGAGGGCGACGGGCTGGGCGCGCGGTTCGGGGTGCTGGAGCCGTGGCTGCGCAGCACCCGGTCGAGCAGGTCCGACACCTGCGAGGCGCTCATCCGGTCGGCGGGGTTCTTGCGGAGCAGGCCCTCGATGACGGTGATCAGGGCACCGGCCCGCTGGGGGCGGCTGGGCTCCTGCGTGAGGATCGCGCCGAGCACGGCCACCGCGTCCGGCCCCTCGTAGGGGGGCCGTCCCTCGACCGCCGCGTACAGCGTGGCGCCGAAGGACCACAGGTCCGAGGACTGCGTGACCGGCTGGCCCGACAGCCGCTCCGGCGGGATGTAGGCGGGCGAGCCCATCAGCAGGCCGGTCTGGGTGATCGCGACGTCGCCCTCGATCGCGGCGATGCCGAAGTCGGTGAGCACCACCCGGTCGGAGGTCAGCAGCACGTTGCCCGGCTTGACGTCGCGGTGCATGATCCCGGCGGCGTGGGCGTGGCGGAGCGCGTCGAGCACCCGGACGCCGATCTCGGCGGCCTGGACCACCGGCAGCGGCCCGCTCTGCCGCACGGCCTGCTCCAGCGACCAGGCGCGGACCAGCTCCATCACGATCCAGGGGCGGCCGTCCTCCTCGACGACGTCGTGGACGGTGACGATGCCGGGGTGGCTGAGCCGGGCCGCCGAGCGGGCCTCGCGGAGCATCCGCCGGTGGGCCCCCCGCGTGCCCGCGTGGTCAAGCCCGTAGGGGAGGATCAGCTCCTTGACCGCGACGTCCCGGTCGAGCAGGACGTCGTGCGCGTGCCACACCATGCCCATCCCGCCACGGCCCACCGGTGACACCAGGCGGTAGCGCCTGCCCACCAGCCTGCCCTGGCCCTCCGGTGCTCCTCCAGCGGAATCGCCGCCCTCAGGCCCCTGGGGGTTTCTCCCGAGCAAGCGATCGGTCATCGTTCCCCGTTCCCCATAACCAGCCCTTGTGAGGTGGACACGATATCGGGATGGCATTTGGTTATGGAAGTTTGCATGCTGAGAAGGCGCGTGACGGTATTTGTCAGGATCGGTGTTCTTCAGATCACTGAGCCTGCGTCCGCGCTCCGACGTCGCCGAATGCTACCTGCGGATGGAGGAATTGTCAGCTTTACCCAATCTTAATAGACAAAAGATCACTAAGTAGCCGTATGTTCATGATCGGCTGCCTCGGCCAGCGCGGCCAGGGCCGAGGTGAAGGCCGAGGCGGGCGGGCTGACCAGCCCCGCGCCGACCTGCCCGGTTCCCGCGACCCGTCCGGCGATGCCGGTGTTCACGGTGGGCAGCAAACCCGTCCTGGCGACCAGCGTGACGTCGACGCCGACCGGAGTGCCCCGGAAGTCCAGTCCCGGGATCTGGTACGCGGGATGCTCGGCCAGGGTGATCTCGTACATGGACCGGGTGGCCGCCATCGCGTCCGACACGTTCCCGCCGACGAACCTCACGATCGCCGGGGCCGCGGCCATCGCGAAGCCGCCCAGTCCCGCCGTCTCGGTGATCGTCGAGTCGCCGATGTCGGGGTTGGCGTCGCCGGGGCCGTACGCGCCCAGATAGAGGCCGTCCGGCACGCCCGCCGGGCCGGTGAACCAGCGGTCGCCCAGCCCGGAGACCTGGACCCCGAAGTCCGTGCCGTTGCGGGCCATCGCGACGACCATCGTGGAGCCGGGGATGTTCCTCGCGGCGTCCGTGCCGACCTTGCACGCGGCCATGCCCGCGTTGAGGAAGAAGTGGTCGTTGCCGTTGACGAAGCGCAGGACCTCGGCGGCGTGGCCGGGAGCGGCCTCCACCACGTGGGGGGCCAGCTCGCGCACCAGCAGCGAGGTGGCGGCGCGGTTGCGGTTGTGCAGCTCGTCGCCCATCTGCAGGGCCTGCGCGGCCAGCGACCTGAGGTCGAGCGGCCCGCTCCGCTCCAGGGTGGCCTGGAGCACCGGGCCGAGCACCTCGGCCATCCAGCGCAGCCGCTCCAGCACCTCGGGGCCGTACGCGCCGTACCGCAGCACCTTGCCCAGGCCCTCGTTGAGCGAGCAGTAGGCGGTGCCGCCGTGCTCGGCGTCGCGCACCTCGAACATCCACATCGACGGGGCGACCACGCCCGCCATCGGCCCGACGGTCCGGTGGTGGTGGCAGGAGTCGAACCGGGCCCGCCCGGCGGCCAGCCGCTCCTCGGCCTCCTCTGCGTCGGCGGCCAGCCCCTCCAGCAGCATCGCCCCGATGAGCGCGCCCCGCATCGGGCCCGACGCCCGCTCCCACTCGATCGGCGGGCCCGCGTGCAGGAACGTGCCCCTGGGCAGGTCGAGCACCTCGTGCGCGGGCCGTACCCCGACGAGCTGCGGGCGCGCCGAGACCAGGCGGCCCACGGCCGTCTCGTTGGCGCGGACCCTGCGCGGGTCGGCCAGCACCCTGGCCAGGTCCGCCTCGGTGCCGGGCATCGGCGGGCGCCAGTCCACCCGGACCCGCGAGACGGCCTGCGCGTCCAGCGCCTCGCCGAGCACGTCGGCCCCCACCGTGATCACTTCCGGCTCGCCGGAAAGCATGGACAACGTCATCAGTTCTCCTTGAACCTGGAACGAGCCCGGAACGAGTCCGGAACCGGCCCGGAAATCTCCGCCTTCGCCGCGAACGGTCAACGGGCGTTCGCGGCGATCCCCGCGGCCGCCCGCGCGGCGTACCCGGCGGCCCCGGCGTTGGACGTGAACACCGCGGCCCCCGCCGCGTTCAGGGCCCCCGCCTGCGCGGCCAGCCCCTGCGGGTCGCCCTCGGAGCCGACCAGCGCGACCACCGCCGTGACACCTCTCGCGACGGCCTCGGCGATCGCGGGCGCGAGCCTGGCGGAGGGATCGGGGTCGGCGCCGTGGCCGAGCACCACGTCGAGCAGGACGACGTCGCCCGGCGGCACCTCGGCCAGGGCCTCCAGGCGGAGCGTCGGGTCGATCATCGGGTGGGCCCTGCCGACCGTGTAGGCGTCGTCGCCGAAGTCGGTGAACTCGCCGGTCCCGGCGATCAGCCGCGCCTCCACGCACAGCGTCCCGCCCGAGTAGATCCCCCGCAGGTTCCTCCCGGCTCTCTCGCCGCCCGCCTCCGGGAGCCCGGCTCTCTCGCCGCCCGTCGCGGAAAGCCCGGGTGCCGCGCCGGCCGTCCCGGGGGCGGGCCAGGAGGGCCAGGTGGGGACCAGGACACCGAGGGTGCGCAGGGCGGCCTCGGTCACCGAGGTCAGGTCGTCCTGGCCGGGACCGAGCAGGGCGGTCACGACCGGCGTGCCGAGCTTCGCGAGGGCCTTCTCGACGACCCGCGCGACCTCGGGGGCCGGAGGTTTGGAGATCAGGACGATCAGTTCGGTGGCGGGGTCGGCGTCGAGTGCCTCCAGGGCACGCAGGGTGGACAGCCCGCCCACCTCCGCGGACAGGTCGCGACCGCCCACGCCCAGCACGTGGGACACCCCCACACCGGCCAGGTCGAGCAGGCAGGTCACCTGCTGCGCACCCGTCCCCGAGGCGGCCACCAGCCCGACCGGGCCGGGGCGCAGGACGTTCGCGAAGCCGAGCCCCGCCCCGCCGATCACCGCGGTGCCGCAGTCGGGACCCATGACCAGCACGCCGCGCTCGGCGGCGCGCCTCTTGAGCAGCACCTCCTGCTCGACCGGGACGTTGTCACTGAAGATCATCACGGACAGGCCCGCCTCGACCGCGTCCAGCGCCTCGGCGAACGCGTGCGGGCCCGGCACCGAGACCAGGGCCAGGGTGGCGGCGCGCTCGCGGGCCGCGGCGCGGACGGTGCGCGGGGGACGCTCCGCGGTGCCGCCGGCGGCGGACGGGGTCGACAGCGCGGCCAGCAGCCCGTCCAGTTCCGCGGACGCGGCCTCCAGGGCGTCCGCCTCCCCGCGCAACGCGATCAGCAGGTCGGCGGGAGCGGCAGGGGGAAGGGCGAAACCCAGCTCGGCGGCGATCCCGAGGTTGAGCTCCGTGGCCATCGCCACCACCGCGACCTCCACGCCGGGCAGCGCGCCCGCCGCGCGGCTGATCCGCATCAGGCTCACGGAGTCGTGGTAGACCCCCGTACGCGTCCGGACCACATCAGTACTCACAATCGCCCCCGTCTTCCAGATCGATCACCGCCGCGAGCCCGATCCGCAGTCCCCACGCCAGGTCGGCCCCCGAGGTGTGGCCCAGCTGCAGGAGGCGGTGCAGCGAGGCCTCCAGGGACTGCCGTCCCGCCAGGCCCCGCAGTACGGCCAGCACCTCGCCGCTGGCCTCGCCCCTGGCGGCGCACTGCAGCAGCGCCGCCGAGATCGGGGTGGTCCTGCCGCGCACGTCGAAGGTGACCGCCGCGGCGAGCCAGTCGGCCAGCCAGACGGCTCGACTCGCCCCCGCCGCCCCGCCCAGGTGGCGCAGCGCGACCAGCAGCCCCGCGAGCACGTCGTCGCCGCTCGGCGTGAGCCCGGGACCCAAACCGACCAGCTGCTCGGCGGCCACCACGCTCTTCAGCAGCGAGCCCTCGGCGCACCCCTGGGTCAGCAGGCCCGCCGCGCCGTTGCCCTCCAGCCCGGGACGCCTCGGCGACCGCTCGCACTGCTCCACCAGGGCCGGCAGCGAGCGGGCCAGCCGTGCCGTGTCCACGGCGCCGAGCGGCGGGGCCGGGTTCCACCAGCGGTGGGCCCGCAGGCTGAGCCGCCCGACGTCGATCGAGCCGTCTCCGACGGACGCCTCGTCGCCCACCGCGACCCGCGGCATCGGGTCGGTGACCACCATGGAGTTGGGCAGGCGGGTGGCGTCCCCGGTCACCACCGCGATGACCTGCGGTTCCAGCTCCGTGCGTACCTCAAGGTAGACGCCGGAGGGGAAGGCCGCCAGCACCCGCGCCGGGCGGCGGGGAGCCTCCAGCATCTGGCGCAGGGACGTGCTGGCCGCGCCGGTCCTGTGCGTCCGCGCGTGCACGCGCTGCGTCCTCGGGCGTGTTCCAACGGTCATGAGCGCTCCTCGGCAGGCCCCGTGGGTATGAAGGTGCTCTCTCCAGCGGTTCGCTCGCTCACGGACTCCCCCATCCATTGAGCCGACGGTAGAACGGGCGTGGAGGCAGGCCGTACGGAGAAAGGTGCCAACAGTCTGCTCAAAGGTTGGCTCTTCCTGACAGACGGGTCCATCAGTCACAATCACCTCATGGAACCCCCCGTGCGCCCGGCGAGCACCGGAACGATCATTCACGGCGTCGCCGTCGGCGAGGTCCTCGGTGTCTCGACGCTGGCGGGAGCCCGGCTGATCGCGGGGGAACGGGGCCTGGACCGCGTCGTGCAGCGCCTCAACGTGATGGAGGTGCCCGACGTCCTGGCCTGGGTCAAGCCGCACGAGCTGCTGCTCACCACCGGCTACCCGCTGCGCAACACGCCCCAGTCGCTCGGCAGGCTGGTGGCCGACCTCGACGAGCGCGGCCTGGCCGCGCTGGCCGTCAAGCTCGGCCGCTATCTCGACGAGCTGCCCGAGGAGATGGTGGAGCAGGCCGACCGGCTGGGCTTCCCGCTGATCCAGCTTCCCGACGACGTCGGCTTCGACGACATCCTCAACCAGGTCCTGACCGACATCCTCAACCGCCAGGCCGCCGTGCTGGCCAGGGCCGAGGAGGCGCACCGGGCGCTGGTCCAGGTCGTGCTCGCCGGGGGCGGGCTGCGCGAGGTGACGGCGGAGGTCGCCGGGCTGCTGGGCGTGGGGGTGGCCGTGCTGGACGGGACGGGGCACGTGCTGGCCGCGGCCGGGCCCGTCGAGCACGTGGCCGCGCTGCGCGACGCGCCCGAGGGACGCCACGCCTCGGTGCCGGTCGTGGCGGGCGGTCACCACCACGGCAGGATCGTCGCCTGCGGCCCGGTCGGGTCGATCGGTGACAGCGACGTCGGCATTCTGGAACGTGCCGCCACGGTCGCCGCGCTGGTGGTGACCCGGCAGGAGGCGGTCAACGCCGTCGAGAGCAAGTACCGCGCCGACTTCCTGCGCGACGTGCTCACCGGCAGGGCGGGGGGCTCGGAACGGGTCGCCTCCCGGGCCAGGGCCTTCGGCTGGGACCTGCAGCGCCCGGTCACCGTGCTGGTGGCCGAGCTCGACCCCGAGGGCGACGAGCGCGCCGCCCAGGACCGCCTGGTCACCTGCTGGACCGGCGCGATGCGCCGCCACGACGCGCGCGGCGCGGTGGCCGGGTTCTCCCACGAGGTCGTCACCATCGTGGACGCGTCCGTCGACGCGGGCCGCCTGGCCAAGGACGCCGCCGCGGCCTTCTCCGAGTCCCTGCCCGCCACCTTCTCCACCGGTGCCAGCCGCACCGCCGTCGGGGCCGAGGCGCTGCCCGAGGCGTACGGTCAGGCGCTGAAGGCCGCGCGGGTGGGCCGCCAGCTCCACGGCAACGGCGCGGTCGCGCACTTCGACCAGCTCGGCGTCTACCGGCTGCTGTCCCTGGTCAACGACACCGCCGAGCTGCACGCCTTCGTCCGCGAGACCCTCGGCCCGCTCGCCTCCGACGACGACGCGGAGAACGCCGACCTGCGCCGCACGCTGCAGGTGCTGCTGGAGACCAACCTCAACGTGGCCGAGACGGCGCGCAGGCTGCACTTCCACTACAACACGCTGCGCTATCGGATCGGCAAGCTGGAGCGCATGCTCGGCGGCTTCACCGAGGACGCCCACCTGCGCCTGAACCTCACCCTCGCCCTGCATGTTCTCAGGATGCGCGGGATCTAAGCTGTTCGGCGTGAACGAGACCTTCGAGCTGGAAACCGAATTCATCCCGCTGTGCGACCTGCTCAAATACTGCGGCGTCACCGATACGGGGGGCCAGGCCAAGCACTTCATCGCCGACGGCAACGTGCTGGTGGACGGCGAGGTCGAGCTCCGCAAGACCTGCAAGATCCGCGACGGCCAGGTGGTGGCCGGAGACGGCTTCGAGATTCACGTGGTCGCGAAGTAGCGCGCGCCGTACGCGACCCTCACCGGGCAGGCAGATACGCCGTACGCGATTCTCGCCGGGCCGGCCGGTATGCCCGTACGCGATCCTCACCGGGCAGGCAGGTGCGCCGTGCGCGAGGTATCCACTGGTCGGCCCCTCAGATTTGGCAGATCATGACGATGTAAGGGCATCGCTTCAGTCCTAACGTGCCCGCAACGGCTGTAAAGGGGATTCGCCGGAGGGATGCCCGCGGGGTGGCCACCGACCGACGGCCCGGTGAAAGGTGGGGCTCGATGGTTGCAGGTTGGACGAAACACGGCGACGGCAAGACACTCGCCCCGGGAGAGGTGGTCAGACCCGACGAACGGCTGTCGTGGCCGCGCATGGTCGGGTTCGGAGCGCAGCACGTCGTGGCGATGTTCGGCGCGACCTTCGTCTTCCCCCTGGTGATGGGACTCGACGCCAACGTCGCCATCATGTTCTCGGGCATCGGAACGATCATGTTCCTGCTCATCGTGAAGGGCAGGATCCCCAGCTACCTCGGGACCAGCGCGTCCTTCGTGGCCGGTGTGGCCTCCATCCGAGGGCTCTTCGGCGGCGACACCCCCGCCGTCGACGCGATCGTCACCGGCGCCATCCTGGTCGTCGGCCTGATCCTCGCGCTGCTGGGCGTGGCCGTGCACTTCCTGGGCGTGGGGGTGATCCATCGGATCTTCCCGCCGGTCGTCACCGGCGCCGTCGTCATGCTGATCGGCTTCGGCCTGGCGTACGTGGTCGCCGACGTCTACTGGAAGCAGGACCAGTGGATCGCGCTGATCACGATGGTCGTGACGTTCGTCATCATCGGCCTGTTCAAGGGCTTCATCGGCAGGATCGGCATCCTGCTCGGCCTGCTCGTCGGTTTCATCCTCTCCTGGGTGGCCGACAGGGTCTTCGGGGACATCACCGCCTTCAACGCGGGCACCGGCGCGGTCGACACGCACCCCAGGGTGAGCTTCGACGCCGTGGCGTCGGCCGACTGGATCGGCCTGCCGAGCATGCACCTCCCCGACGTCAGGTTCTCCGCCGTGCTGCTGGTCCTGCCGGCCGCGATCGCGCTGTTCGCCGAGAACGTCGGCCACGTCAAGGCCGTCGGTGAGATGACCAAGACCGACGTCGACCCGTACATGGGCCGGGCGGTCGCCGCCGACGGCGCCGCCACCGTCGTCGCCAGCACCTTCGGTGGCTCCCCGACCACCACCTACGCCGAGAACATCGGCGTCATGGCCGCCACCCGCGTCTACTCGACGGCCGCCTACTACATCGCCGCCGTCATCGCGATCCTGTTCGGGCTCTGCCCCAAGTTCGGCGCGCTGGTCGCGGCCACGCCGGGCGGCGTGCTCGGCGGCATCACCGTCATCCTGTACGGGATGATCGGCCTGCTCGGCGCGAAGATCTGGATCGAGAACCGGGTCGACTTCGCCGACCCCGTCAACCTCGTCCCGATCGGGGCCGGGATCATCCTCGCCATCGGCCCGGTCACGCATATGATCGGATCGGACTTTCCGCTGGAGGGCATCGCCTTCGGCACCATCGTGGTGGTGGCCGGCTACCACCTGCTCCGGGTCTTCGCCGGGCGGGGCGGCACCGGTGGCGGCGCCGGTCCAGAGGTGTCCGAGCCGCGACGAGAGGTCACCGGGTGAAGCCACCCCCGTTCGAATACCACGCACCCCGCTCCCTCGGCGAGGCGCTCGACGCCCTCGCCGGGGCCGGGGAGCACGGCAAGGTGCTCGCCGGGGGGCAGAGCCTGATCCCGCTGCTGAACATGCGGCTGGCCGCCCCCGCCCACCTGGTCGACATCAACCGGCTGCCGGAGCTGGCGTTCGTCGACGTCGCGCCGGAGGGCGTCCGGGTCGGAGCCCTGGCCAGGCACGCCCAGGTGGAACGGCACGAACCGGTCGCCGCCGCCCAGCCGCTGCTGCGCCGGGCGCTCCGGCTGGTGGCCCACCCGGTGATCCGCAACCGGGGGACCGTCGTCGGCAGCCTGGCCCACGCCGACCCCGCCGCCGAGCTGCCCGCCGTCCTCGCCCTGCTGGGGGGCTCGGTACGGCTGGCACGGTCCGGCGCCGTCAGGGACGTCCCCGCCGACGACTTCTTCACCGGCCCGCTGGAGTCGGCGATCGACCCGGGCGAGCTGGCCGTCTCCGCGTTCTTCCCCGCGCCGCCCCCGCGCTCGGGCACCGCGTTCCGCGAGATCGCCCGGCGGCACGGCGACTACGCCCTGGCCGGGATCGCGGCGCTGGTCGTCCTGGACGACGACCTGAGGATCACCTCGGCCACGGTGGCGTGCGTGAGTCTCGGCCCCGTCCCGCTGCTCGTCGACGTCTCCGAGGCCGTCGGCCACCGCCCGTCCGCCTCGGCGGACTGGGCCTCGGCGGCCCGCGCCGTACGGGAACGGGTCGACCCCGAGGCCGACATCCACGCGACCGCCGCCTACCGGCGGCACCTCGCCGGGGTCCTCACCGAGCAGGCACTCCGTGACGCCGCCAGGGAGGCCGCAGATGCATGAGATCACTCTGACCGTCAACGGGGTGCTCCGGCAGGCGGAGGTCCCGGCGCGGCGGCTGCTGTCCGACTGCCTGCGGCACGACCTCGGCCTGACCGGCACGCACGTCGGGTGCGAGCACGGTGTCTGCGGGTGCTGCACGGTGCTGCTGGACGGCGAGCCCGTCCGCTCCTGCCTGACGTTCGCGGTCACCGTGGACGGGCGCGACATCACCACCGTCGAGGGGCTCGCCGGCGGTGACGGCGCGCTGTCGCCGGTGCAGCGGGCCTTCGCCGAGTGCCACGGCCTGCAGTGCGGCTTCTGCACCCCCGGCTTCCTGTGCACGGTGACCGCGCTGCTGCGCGACAACCCGGCGCCGACCGACGAGGAGGTGCTGGAGGGCATCTCCGGCAACCTGTGCCGGTGCACGGGCTACCAGAACATCGTCAAGTCCGTCCACCGCGCGGCCGAGATCCTGGCGGAGGAGTCGTGAGCCGGCACGGCGGGCGCTTCGTGAGCACGTGTGGCGAATCCCCGGGCGGACTCGGGGATTCCCCGGGCGGGTTCGGGGGATTCCCGGGTGGGTGCGGCGGGAGACACGTCCCGGCGGGCCGTCAGGTGAGGCGATCATGACCACGAAACTGTTCGGCGAACCGGTCACCCGGCGCGAGGACCCCCGGCTGCTGACCGGGAAGGGCCTCTATCTCGACGACCTGGGAGCCGGGGCGCTGGAGGCGGCGTTCGTCAGGTCCCCGCACGCCCACGCCAGGATCCGCGACATCGACGTCTCGGCCGCCATCGAGGTCGAGGGACTGGTGGCGATCTACACCTGGGAGGACCTGCCCGGCGCGCTCGCCCAGCCGCTGCCGCTGCTCATCCCGCACCCGGCGCTCACCCACGGCCGCACCGCGTACCCGCTGGCCCGCGAGATCGTCAGGCACGTCGGCGAGCCCGTCGTGATGGTCGTGGCCCGCGACCGCTACCTCGCCGAGGACGCCTGCGCGCTCATCCAGGTCGACTACGAGGTCCTCAAACCGGTGGTCGGCGTGGAGGAGGCCGCGCAGTCCGCCCAGCTCGTCCACGAGGGCGTGCCGGGCAACGTCGGCGCGCACCTGGTCCAGGAGGTGCCCTCGGCCGCCGGGCTCGGCGCGCGCGAGGCCGTCGACGCCGCGCCGCACACGCTGTCGTTCCGGCTCGACATCGAGCGCAGCGCGTCCATGCCGCTGGAGGGACGCGGCGTGCACGCCCGCTGGGACGCCGACGACCACTCCCTGCGCGTCCACTCCAGCACCCAGACCTCCACCAGCGTCCGCATGGCCATCGCGGCCAAGCTCGGCCTGCCGCTGCCGAAGGTCGAGGTGATCGCCCCCGACGTGGGCGGCGGGTTCGGCGTGAAGATCGTGCACCCGTGGCCGGAGGAGATCCTGGTCCCGTGGGCGGCGATCACGCTCGGCCGCGAGGTCAAGTGGACCGAGGACCGGCGCGAGCACTTCATCTCCTCCGCGCACGAGCGGGCCCAGGTGCAGTCGGTCCGGGTCGGCTTCGACGACGAGGGCCGGGTGCTCGGCCTGGACGTCGAGATCCTGCACGACCACGGCGCCTACACGCCGTACGGGATCATCGTGCCGATCATCACCTCCACCCAGCTGCTCGGCCCCTACCGGATCGGCGCCTACCGGGTCGAGTTCTCCTCGATCTACACCAACACCGTGCAGGTCACCCCGTACCGGGGCGCGGGCCGCCCCCAGGGGGTCTTCTGCATGGAGCGCACCATGGACCACATCGCCGAGTACCTCGGGGCCGACCGCACCGCGGTGCGCGCGGTCAACTTCATCCAGCCGGACGAGTTCCCCTACGACCAGGGCCTGATCTTCCAGGACGGCCGCCCGCTGATCTACGACAGCGGCGACTACCCCGAGTCGCTGCGGATGCTCAAGGAGCTGATCGGCTGGGACGACTTCCCGGCGCTGAAGGCCCGCGCCGCCGAGGAGGGCCGCACGATCGGGATCGGCGTCGGCTGCTACGTCGAGGGCACCGGCGTCGGCCCGTACGAGGGCGGGCACGTCCAGATCACCTCCGACGGCCGGGTGCACGTCTCCACCGGCCTCACCTCGCAGGGCCAGGGCCACGAGACGGTGTTCGCGCAGATCGCCGCGTCCGAGCTGGGCGTGCCGATGGAGCGGGTCTCGGTCGTCACCGGCGACACCCGCAGATTCGGCTACGCGGTCGGCACGTTCGCCTCGCGCGCCGCGGTGATGAGCGGCAACGCGATCGCGCTGGCCTGCAGGAAGGTCAGGGAGAAGGCACTGCGGATCGCCGCCGACGCGCTGGAGGCCGACCCCCGCGACCTGGAGATCGTCGACGGGGAGGTGCGCGTGGCGGGCACCCCCGGCGCCTCGATCCCGCTGGCGACCGTGGCGGTGCTGTCCAACCCGCTGCGCTACGCCTTCGACGAGGAGGCGGCCAGGGCCACCCAGTTCGCGGGCGCCGCGTCCTACGACCGGCCGCCGGTGGCCGAGGGGGAGGAGCCGGGGCTGGAGGGCCGCGACTACTACTCGCCGATCCGCTCGACCTTCGCCTCCGGCATGCACGCGGCCATCGTCGAGACCGATCCGCTCACCGCCGAGATCCGCATCCTGCGCTACGCCGTCGTCCACGACTGCGGCAGGCTGATCAACCCGATGATCGTCGAGGGCCAGATCCACGGCGGGGTCGCCCAGGGCGTCGGCGGGGCCCTGTACGAGAAGATGGTCTACGACGGCCACGGCCAGCTGCTGAACGCCTCGTTCATGGACTTCCTGATGCCGTACGCCACCGAGGTGCCCTTCATCGAGACCGCCCACTTGGAGACCCCGTCCCCGCTCAATCCCCTTGGTATCAAGGGCGCGGGCGAGGCGGGGGTCATCCCGGTCTCGGCGGTGATCGCCTCGGCGATCGAGGACGCGGAGGGCATCAGGATCGACAGGATGCCGATCTCCCCGTCGGACCTGTTCGACCTGCGCCACGCTGCCAGGGGCTGAGGCTTGGCGTCATCAGGGCTCCCAGGGGCGGACCTTCTCGGCCGGACAGGAGGCGTCTCCGGAATGACGAGGTTGTCTCCGGGAGATCCGCGGGATCACTCGGCCGGACGGCCGTGGTCCCAGGCGGTGCCGAAGAGGATCAGCGCGTAGTCGTACATCAGCCCGGGACGGCGGGCGACGATGCACGGGGAGTTGCGGCCGTGTTCCGCCTGCCGGTAGATGGTCAGGTAGGCGACGTGGTCGGTGACGATGACGCGGTGCACGTTGGGCAGGTCGTAGAACCGTAGCGAGACGTTCTCGCGGTGCCGGGCGACCTCGCTCACGTAAGCGGCGTTGACGCGCACCTGTTCGGCGAGCAGGCCGGGGGAGAAGCCCAGATCCACACGGCGCATCTCCTCCTCTCGCCTGGAGAGCCAGGAGCCGGGGCCGAGGTCGGTGTCGGGCAGCAGGACCTGCACGAATTCCAGACGCCTGCCCGCTGCTTCCCAGACCGCGGCGAACCCGTCGCGTGTCAGTTCGTTGCCGCGTCCGGCGAGGACACGCACCCAACGCGCACGGGTCAGCTCGGTCGTCAGTTCACTGGAAGCCAGGCGCTGCCGTGAGATGACGCGCCGGACTCCCAGACCTGTCAGCCGGGACAGAATCGCGACCGGCCACCGGCGGGAACGCACGGAGAAGATCCAGCCTCCCACGAGGGTGAGGACAGTGGCGAGGAGGGAGCTCACCACACCGAGTGTGAACTCGTTCATGTTCACCTCCTTCGTCGGTGGTCGCCAGGAGAACAAGGACGTCAGGTCGCGCCGGTTGTCGGCAGATGCAGGTAGGGGAGGAGAGTGTGCAGGACGGTTGCCGCGTGTCGCGCGGCGATGTCGTGGTAGCCGTCGTTCTTGGTCGGGCTGGCATCGTCGGAGATTCCGCGCACGACGACCCAGCCGCGTACGGCCGGGGCCCCGTCCTGCTCGTGGAATGCCTGCGTCAGACCCCCGGCCTCCATGTCCACGGCGAGGATCTTGTCGTTGAAGGCTTTCAAATATCGGATGATCTCCGACTCGGCATCGGCGATCACTGCTTCGCCCGAGCCGATCGGCCCGGTGAGCGCTCGGTACTCACGCGTGATGCCCTTGGGGTCGGTGGTCTGGAAATCGGCCGGCTCGTCGTAGTCGATGAAGAAAGAGTTGATGGCATGGCCGATCGCAGCCGGTGCTTCGCGCTCCTCGCCTCTGCGCCGCTGCCCGTCCGGGGTCTCCTTGCGGAGGTCGTAGTAAACGACCCGGGGAGTTACGACGACGTCGCCGATTTCGACGTCCGAGTGGATGCCTCCACCGACTCCGACCAGTACGACAACGGCTGGGTTGTAGTTCCGACGGAGGTGGTCGAAGGCCATGACGGTCGACCGCTGCCCCTGGGACAGCGCCCGGATGGCGGCGACCCGGGTAACCGCGTCCCGAACGTTCACGGTCCCCTCAAAGAAGGGAAGGTTGCCGTTGCGGGCCCGCTGCAGGCCGAGCACCTCGTAAACCGCTTTGGCCTCCTTGCCGAGTACGGTGATCACCCCCACGTCGGCACGCTTGCCGTGTCGTGCCTTCTGCTCGCGGTCGGCCGACACGTTGACCGTCGCTCCGTGCCCGACCGCGGACTGGCTGACCTCCATGGATCCCCCATAGTTGACAATGCCGCTGTTGCTGTTCATCACTGATCTCCTTCGTTTTTCGAGGACTGTTCGGTGTTCTTGTCGGGTTCGCGAGTGTCCGCACGTACCTGTGAGTTAGGGCCTATCGCCGACTGTTTGATCTCGGTCCTTCCTCCCATATTCAGCACGCCTGTGTTGATGATGCTGGTCGCCCTTTTCTTGAACGTAGAGGTGTCAAGATCATGTAATTCGAGAAAATCTTCGACCGCTTTGAGTAGACGTTGTTCGATAAGCTTCATGTGATCGTGGATGGTTACCTCATCCAGCTGCGAATGCTTCCATGGGGTGGATTTCTCTTCCCGAACGCTCAATTTGGCACCGATGGCCATCCCTCGCCGGGGTTTTAGCATGCGGTTCTTTCGGGCTCGCACGGCTCTGGCCAAGAGCAGGGGAGCCTCAACCAGGTGCCATGTTCCTGCCATTTCGACGGGAAGGTCGAACAGCCTGCGCAACGTGGAGCGCACCACCGCGCTCGTGCCGCTCTCCGCGAAGGCATTGAGCACGTGATACTCGACGGGCGTGCGGGTCAGGGCGCAGGCGGCGAAATCGAGACTAAGCGCTCGGCCCTTGACTGTGACTCGAAGGAAGATCGTTGTGACCAACTCGCCGGTGGCGCTGGCACCGATCTCCAGAAAGTGGTGAACGGCGTCGTATGGATCATCGATGATTTTGTCTATGTCATTCTGATCAGGCCGCTTCCGTAGCCATTCAGGTCGAGGTGGCACATCGGCCTCGGCGATGTACAACCGGTCCCGCATGGTGAACCCGCGCAACCCGGTCGGATCGTTATCATCCCCCATGGGGCCCATCGCGGTCTTCAAATATTCCACGAGCTCGTGAGCCTCAAAACGTGGTGTCGGAGGCTCCAGCTCCTCCATTGATTTGTGTTCCTTGAGATCCGCCATGTCTTTCATCGATCGGAGGAGCTGGATGGTGAGTGGGGGGAGCCAGCGGTGCACAAGCTCGCCGCTGCCTACGAATGGGCTCTGATCCTCGTCGACCAACTTAAAGACGAGGAGATCCTCCGGTTCCGCTTCGTCCGCCGGCGGCAGGGGCCTGCGGTAGACCACGTAGGGGTGAGACTGCTGGTCCTCGATCGCCTGCAGGCGCAAGGTGAGTTTCTGCGGTTCCAGCGAGTCTGCTTTGTGCATGCGATTGAGGTGCCATTGGTAGGCGGCGCCTCTTCCGCCCACTGCGACGGCGACCAGCAGTGCTAGTAACGCCGTCGCTCTTGTCATGTCGTCCAGCGGAACGCTGGAGAGCGCGGCCATCAAAAACGGCAGCACGACCAGGACGGCACATCCCGTACTGCTGAGACGCAGAAGGCGTGCCTGCTGCCGGAGTTCGTCCGATTCGCTGTGCCACCTCGTCTTCCGCAGCCATTTGTTCACCGCCGCCTTGGCCCGGAGGGGGAGTACCACCCGTGCACTTCTGACCACCAGGCGGGACAGACACCAGAACCCGACTCCGCTGGCGAGGGTGAAGGTGGCCAGTGGATCGACGGCGAAACCGATCGCGAAGACCGCCAGAACGCACACGTGTTGCGCCATCTCCAGGCTCCATGCCCACCAGGCGTGCCTGACGACCGGGACGAGGTCAAAACCGTACGACGGGGCGACCATTCGTGCCGTGTCGTTGTGGACCTGACGAAGAACGACGCGACAGAAGGTGGGGTCCAGATAAACGCCAGCACAGAGGTGGCGGGTGGCCGTGTCCTGCCTCAGGGAACCGCGGTGCTCCGGCTCGTTTCGCGCTGCTTCCGATCGGGCCACGCCGCCCTCCCGCCCCTCTGTTTAGGTCTACTTGACCATAAGTTGTCGGAGAACTTTGAGTCAAGGTGACCTTTAGCTAAAGTGTTGCTGTGATAGAAAGATCAAGTCGAAGACGGGCATCGGTCACCGCGACCGTTGACCTGGTGATCCTCACCGTTCGGCAGGATCAACTGCAGGTCCTGCTGATCGAGCGAGGCAATCAGCCATACCTGGGGCAGTCGGCACTACCTGGCGGTTTCGTTCGCGACGGGGAAACTCTGGACGAGGCGGCACTGCGGGAATTGAGCGAGGAGACCGGGCTCGACGGCCGTAAGCTGCACCTAGAGCAGTTGCATGCCTACAGCGATCCGGACCGCGATCCGCGGGGCAGAGTCATCACCGTGGCCTACCTGGCACTCGGCCCCGACATGCCGCTGCCCGTCGCAGGCACGGATGCCGCGGCGGCACGCTGGGAGCCGATCTCATCCGCCCTCGCCAACGACACCTCGCTGGCCTTCGACCATGCCGTGATACTGCGCGACGGACTGGAACGGGCAAGATCGCAGCTTGAGCACACCACGGTGGCCGCGGCGTTCTGCCCTGAACCTTTCACGGTTGGCGACCTCCGCCACATCTATGAGGCGGTGTGGGGATTCAAGCTCGATCCCAGCAACTTCCGCAGAAAGATGACGCGGACGGAAGGATTCCTCGAACCCACGGGCGGACGCCGTTTTCCCGAGACCGGCAGGCCCGCGGCCCTCTATCGCCGGGGGGCCGCATCGCTGCTGGTCCCGCCGTTGTTGCGGTCAAGCGAGGTCTCCTCTCGATGAGGACCTCGCGAAAGTCCTTGCGGGAGACGACACCCTCGTGTAGATCCCCTGTGGGCTACTCGCGGACAATCCGCGAGAACCTGGGCGTCTACCGGCTCTCGCGCGAGCCGGTACGCGCCAAGCTGCGCACCCGCATCCGGCGCCTGCTCGCGAAGTTCGACTACCCGCCGGAGGAGAAGAGCACGCGGCCGTGGATCTCGTCCTCAGGCGGATGGAAACCTTCGCCACCGAGTGGGCCCCGAAGGCGTAGCAGCCGATATGCGCGTGATTTCCGTCCGTCGATTCGCGGGCTCCACGGCAGAGGGGTCACGTCAGAGACGGCCAGTATTTCGGCGGGATCATGGCCGGGTCGACGACGCGCAGGCGGTTGGCCGGGGTCGGGTCGACACCGCGCAGGGTCACCAGACGCTGCCCGTCCGCTTCAGAGAGAAGAGCGAGGGCGGCGGGCAGTCCGGCGGCGACCGTGGCGATCGCAAGGCCGATTCCGATGAGGCCGGGATGCTTGTGCGGGTATTCGATCCGATGCAACCCGGAGACGGCGATCGCCTCAACCTCCCGGGGGCGTTGCATCTGCCGGGCGTCGTTGGTCAGGATGACGTGAAATCCCTCGGCGACTGCCCGGGGATAGAGGTTCTCATCCCGTGTTCCGGACCAACGATCGAGATCCAGCAGGTGGACGATCTCATGCCCCAGGACGAAAGCGGCGATGGCCTGGTGGAGCGGCCGGGACACGTTCTCATCCAGCAGCAGCCTCACGCGGCTCCTTGGGGGGATCGTAACTGTCAACGTAGTCGGCGAAATCAGCGGCATCCAGGGCCGCCGAGGCGGTGACGCTCGGGTAGTACTCGGAGATCCGCTCCGGGAGGACACCGTCCCTGAGCAATGCGGCGACCTCGTCATAGGGGACGCGGGTGCCCTCGATCACGGGCACCCCACCGCGAACCGCCGGGTCCACCGTCACGTGCGCGCGAGGCCGGAGCAACGGTGGGATGTGCCTGCCGTCGCGGTAGAACGGCTGCAGGACGTCGACCATCTCGTGGATGACCACGTTGGCCTTCTTCCGTACCAGATCGACCGCCTGATCGGGCTCGGCCAGGTAGATGCTGCTGCCGTCGGCGACCAGCGTGTACGACGAGAGATGGTCGCGCTCCTTCAGATCGTCACGAAGCGTGTCGAGCGCCCGCCTGATCTTCTGCAGTGAGGCGTCGTTACGCAGCTTGACGCAGGTCCGCAGCGCCACCACATCGCGAAAGGAGTAGAGGACGGGCCGCGTGCCGGAGATCTCCGGTATCAGCACCGCACCCCGTCTGGCGCCGGTCTTACGCCAATGCGCGAGCTGGCGGAGCGTGGCACCTGACAGCGCGGCAGCCAATTTCGGGTCGTACGTCATCACCTCACCCCTTTCGCGCTCTGTGAACCGCAGCCCTGCCCGGCCATCATCGCAAATCCCGCTACGCCGGTCAGGCATTACGCGGCGCCCGTCGCGGTCTCGATGCTTCCGGCCGAACGAGGGACGTCATCACCGCCACCCCGTCGCAGAGGGCTTCGATGTCGCCGGCTACCCGATGGGTGAGGGTTAGGCGGCGAGTTCGTGGTTCAGATGGTCGCGGAACTCGCGGACCGTCATGCTGCCCTTGTATGGCTCAAGTCGATCGGCGAACTGTCGGGGGCGTTCCACCAGACGAGGGGAGGTCAACGCTTTGATAGCCGGAATCGCGGCTCGTGCGCGAGTGATTCCCTGCTCCAGTTCACCCGTCCCAAGGTACGCCTCAGCAGCGTTGACCTGGACAAATTGCGCCGCACGGATGAAGCGCCCGTCGTAGCCCTGTACCGCCGATTCCGCGAAGGCGGCCGCCCGCCGGTGCTCGCCGATCTGCTGCCGGCAGCAGCCCCTGGCCGCGACCAGCCCCGGTCTGCCGTACGAGGCCAGCCACTCCGGGTCGCGGTCGTCGGAACCCTGGTCGTACGCGCGCGCTCGGCCTCGGCGAGCAGTCACTCGACCTGCTTGGCGACATGCCCGCCAGGAGTCCCGCTCTCTCCGCTCCGCGAAGCTGTCGCCCCGGCTTCCTCGACCAGCATCAGCGCCATGACGCGTGGGGGTGCTCCGGCCCGGCGTGCGGTGTCGACGACGGCGCGGGCCGGCCATTACGCCCACCTGGGCTGCCGTAGATAGATCGCCTGCTGGGTCAGCGTCATCAGCACCCAGGCGCCCGCGAGGGGGTCGTTCCCTGCCTTCGCCAGCTTGAGTGCCTGGCCGAAGTGGTGTTGTGCCTTGCCGTGGTGGCCGAGGTCGAAGGCGGTCCAGCCCGCCAGCTCGGTCATTCCCGCCGCCTCGATCTTCGCTCTGGCCTCGCCGAACTCCGGCACTGGTCATCGGGATAAGCGGTACGCCGTCGTCCATGACCGCGGCAAGCTGATCAACCCGATGATCGTCGAGGGGCAGGTCCACGGCGGGGTCGCCCAGGGCGTCGGCGGGGCCCTTTACGAGAAGATGGTCTACGACGGCCACGGCCGGCTGAGGCCGTCTTCCCGAACTCCGTGGGGTCATCCGGCCGGGCGGACGTGGTCCCGGACGGTGCCGGACCGGCGGGGAGCCGTCCGGGTCATGCGTCGTCGGGCGGGAGGTGCCGCTCACTCCAGTGCGACAAGGGTTGAAGGGCGGAGATCAGCTCTTCGGCGTCGGGGGTGAGGGCGTACGTGATCTGGACCGGCATGCTGGGAATCACCGTGCGTTCGATGAGCCCGCGGGCCTGGAGTTGCTTGAGTCGCAGCGTGAGCTGCGGATCCGAGATGCCCGGCACCAGGGCGCGGTACTCCTTGAACCGGCGGGCGCCGCGGGACGCGGCGAGCAGGATCGGCCCGGTCCAGCGGGTCCCGATGATGTCGATCGCGCGCAGGATGCGGTGGCAGTTCTCCTCGTCGATCGGAGTGTTGGGTGGCGTAGTCACTTTCCAAATGTAAGTAACTTTGGTGTCCTTTGCCAACCCGGATCGGCGGATGGATGCTTTTGATGACCGAGGAAAGGGAGGGGCATCATGACCACGCACACCGCGCCGGCGAGCCGGAAGGTGAACCGGGTTCTCGACAAGGTGCACATCGGTGCGACCGCGATGTCCGATCACAGCGCGCTGATCATCGCACCGGGCAACAACGCCTGGACCGATCCATTTCTGGTGATGGGGGAGGAGCTGGTCAACCAACCGGGGTTCGACTGGCATCCGCACCGCGGGATGGAGACCGTGACCCTGATCCTGGACGGGGCCCTGGAGCACGGCGACAGCATGGGCAACGCCGGTGTGCTCAGGGCGGGGGACGTGCAGTGGATGACCGCGGGGCGGGGCATCATCCACCGTGAGGCCGCCGCCCGCTCCGAGCGGGCCCATATCATCCAGATGTGGGTCAATCTGCCGGCGCATCAGAAGCTGGTACCCACCCGCTATCAGGACCTGCGGGCCGGCATGCACGCCGTGCACACCGAGGACGGTGTGCTGGTCCAGCTGATCTCGGGGGAGACCGGGGCGGCGCACGGGCCGGCGCTCAATCACTGGCCGATTCTGGGCATGGTGATCACGCTCGACCCGAGGACCGAGTACCGGCAGCTGCTCGACGGGGACCAGCGCGCCTTCGCGTACGTGATCTCGGGCCGGCTGACGATCGCCGGCCGGACCGTGCACGCCGGGCAGATCGCCTGGTCCGATCCGGTGTCCCGGCAGGGCGACGCGACCACGCTGACCCTGGCCACCGGCGACGGTGACGAACAGACCAAGGTGATGCTGTTCGCCGGGCGGCCCATCGGTGAGTCCGTGTACGCCGGCGGCCCCTTCGTGATGAACACTCGCGCCGAGATCGAACAGGCCTACCGCGACTTCCACTCCGGCAAGTTCGGCCGCGTCCCCCGGCACACACGCCTGCCCGCCGGCGCGTAACCGGTCGAGGTCGCCGCTTGGCGACCACGCGTGGCGACGCCGCTTCGTGATGGGAGCGCGGCACGGGAGGACCGGGCAGTCCCCGCACCGCGCTCCCGGTCACCTCGCCCGGGACCGTGTCACGGCTCGGAGGTCAGGGTGTCGGAGCCCGTCCCGCCGATCAGCAGGTCGGTCACGCGGTCGCGGTACAGGGCGTCGTCGCCGGAGCCGCCGTACAGGATGTCGGAGCCCGTCCCGCCGTGGAGGCGGTCGGCGCCGGTGCCGCCGTGGACGATGTCGTTGCCCTCGCCGCCGCAGACGACGTCGTCGCCGCCGAGGGCGTGGACGACGTCGTTGCCGGCCAGGCCGACGATCACGTCATTACCGGAGGTGCCCCGCAGGACGTCCTTGCCGGAGGTGCCGACGATCGTGGCCTTGAGCCCCTCGCAGTAGAGCTTCGGGTCGACGACCGTGACGGAGAAGGCCGTCCTCGCCGAGAGCTCCCCGTCGGAGACCGTCACCTCGAACGGCACCGGGGCCGAGGGGACGGTGGCCGGCGTCCATCTCACCGTGCCGGTCGCGGCGTCGATCACGGCTCCTTCCGGCGCCTGGCCGAGCGCGTGGGTCAGGGTGTCCCCGTCGGGGTCGGAGGTGGTCACCGCGACCGTCAGCTCGGTGCCGAGCTTCGCGGTCCGGTCGGCCACGGCCTCGACGGCCGGTGCCCGGTTCGGGGTCAGGTCGGTGCCGGTGGCGGAGAAGTCCCGGGTCCGGCCGAAGTTGTCGAACGAGCCGAAGCCGATCCGGCCGGAGGCGAAGGTCTTGTCGGTGGCCGTCATCAGCGGGACCGCCGAGCCGTCCAGATAGACCGCGATCTCGCCGGTGTCGGCGCAGTGCCGGACGCGGACCCGGTGCCAGTCGGCGTCGGTCACCGCAGGGGGAGCGCCGACCGCGCCGGTCCACTGGTCGTCGAGGCGTAGCCGGTCGGCGTTGTTCACCACGAAGATGCCGTTGTGCGGGTAGATGGTGTTGTCCTGTGACAGGTGGACGTAGTAGTACTCCGTGTCGGACCGGTGGCCGAAGACGACGATCACGTCCCGGTTGCTGACGCTCACGCTCTCGTCCAGCCTGACCTCGGCGTCGATCTGCACCGATCCGAAGACCGGGCCCTTGGTGAGCACGGCGTACTCGAACGGGCGGCGCGGACCGGCGGGGGCCGTCCCGGCCTCGGTCAGGATCACCTCGTCGCCGGGGAAGCTCCACTTGGCGGGGGTGCGCGGGGCCCAGCTCGCCTGGGCCGCGGTGCCGGTGACCTTCGCGGTGCCCACGGCGCAGTCGGCGTGCTGCGGGGGCCGCGCGACCCGCCAGATCTTGCCGTTGGCCTTGGACAGGACGAGCAGCTCGCCGTCGCCGTCGACGCCCAGGCGGAAGTCGACCCGGTCGTTCCCGGCCAGCTGCCGCATCGTCACCTGCCGTTCGGCAGCGTCGAACAGCGTCAGCTCCTTGACCGTGGCGAGCTTCGCGCCGCGGACCATCTCCCCGACCTCGGAGTAGAAGATCCTGCCGCTGACGATGTCGCCGTAGACGTACTTGCCGACGAGCTCCGGCACCGCCTCGCCCCGGTAGACGAAGCCGCCGACCAGCGCGTTGCCGGTGTCGTGGTCGTAGCTGATCACCGGGTAGGTGTAGCCGTATTTCGCGTCGTCGGCGGGGAGCGGGTAGACGTTGGTCGGGTCGGACTTCTTGAACAGGAAGCCGCCCTCGCGCTCGTTCCAGCCGAAGTTGTCGCCCGCCTCCACCTCGTAGACCGAGTCGATGTTGACCTCGCCGATCATGCCGACGTACATCTTGCCGGTCGCCGGGTCCCAGCTGAACCGGTGCGGGTTGCGCAGGCCGTAGGCGTAGATCTCGCCGAGCGCGCCCGTCCGGTTCACGAAGGGGTTGCCGGGCGGCACGCCGTACCCGCCGCCGGGTCCGCCGGTGCCCGCCGGGTCGATGCGCAGGATCTTGCCCTGTGGCACGCCCAGGTTCTGCGGCCCGGTGGTGAAGTTCGGCGTCTCCTCGCCGTCGCCCAGGGCGAGGTAGAGCAGGGTGCGGTCGGCGTCCCCGGCCTCGGCGGTCGGGTTGAAGCCGATCTCCTGCACGCCGTGCAGGAAGGTGTCGAAGCCGAGCCTGAGGACCTCGCGCCTGGTGCCGGCGAAGGTGTTCGCGGCCGGGTCGGTCGCGGTCCACTCGGTGATCACGTTGTGCACGGAGGTGCCGGCCGGGTACGGCAGGTCGGGCGTCTGGGTGGTCAGCGCCGGGCCCGCCTCGGAGTGCGCGGTGTAGAACTTGCCGTTGGTCCGGTAGTCGGGATGGAAGGTGACGAAGCCGAAGCCGGTCCCGAGGTTGGGGTTGAGCCGGAAGTCGGGGAAGGTGGCCGCGACGTCGAGGAACTGCGTCGGGGCGCCGTTCACGACGAGGTACATCTTGCCGTTCAGGTCGGGCACGTAGAGCCGCCCGGAGCCGTCGGGGATCTCGCCGGCGTAGTTGATCCGGGCCCGGGGCGCGGTGGCGTTGCTGGCGGGGATGGTGACGAACTCCCGCAGGGTGACGCCGAGGCCGGTGACGACGGGGTCGCCGGGCAGCGGGTCGGGCAGCGGCAGGTCGCTCGTGTCGGTCACGCCGCAGGCGTCGGCGGCGCCGCCGGGCACCCGCAGGTTGACCCCGCCGGCGTCGACCGCGATGTCGTCGAAGTAGAGGGCGGAGGCGCTGTTCGCGCCGTTGATCACGGCGAACCGGTCCAGCGCCTCGGCGGTGCCGTTGCGGAAGCCGAACCGCCTCTCGGTGCCCGCGGGCAGCCGGGTGGTCACCGCGTACGGGCCGCCCCTGCTGTACATCGCGAAGGTGTCGGTCGTGTTGTCGGCGACCAGCCACACGCACTGCCAGGTGTTGGGCGCCCAGGTGCCCGCGGGGGCGAAGGCGCCCCTGTCGCGGGCGTTCAGCGTGGCGGAGTTCTGGCTGTTGGCCTGGACCTCGAAGTCGCCGAACGCGGCGGGCGCGTCCGCGTCGGTCAGCCCGGCGCTGGTGTCGACGTTGCCGGTCCGCTGGAAGCGGAAGAAGAGGGTGCCGCTCGCGCCCGGGGCGATGGCGGGGACCGCCCGGTGCGCCCGCAGGTTCGGGCCGGTCAAGCGGATCGCCTGGTTCCCGGCCTGCCTCGGGTCGGCGGCGACGACGACGGCCGCGCCCGAGGTGCTCCAGCCGTCCTGGCCGTTCAGCGCGCCCGCGGTGTAGCCCTCCAGGTCGAGGACCTGGTCGAAGGCGGGGGTCGGGTCGTCCAGGGTGGCGCCGTCGGGGTCGAGGTGGATGTTGTCGACGTAGGACACCCCGCTCGGCGGATCCTCCGGGTCGTTCAGGTGCAGGAAGGTGACCAGCGGGGCGGAGCCGCCGGTCCGGAAGGCGAAGGTGTCGTCGCCGCCCGCGGCGGCCCGCACCGGCTGCCCGCCCGGCGCGGCGACGTGCACGCGGTAGCTGTCGGCCGCGGTGTCGACCACGGCCCAGATCCGGTAGACCGCGCCGGGGGTGAGGGTGACGTTGTCGGCGACGCGGTCCTGGCCTCCGTCCCTGATGACGAGGCCCTGCTCGTTGACGCGCACCTGGACGGCGTAATCGTCCAGGTCGAGCTCGTCGCCAGTGGTGTCGAAGCCCAGGCCGGGGGACTCGTCGGCGCTCAGGCCCAGGCTGACGTCGGTCTTGGCCGGGTCATCGGCGGCGAACTCCAGGAAGAGGGTGCCGGTGGCGCCCTCGGCGATGGCCAGGTCGCCCAGGGTGGCGTAGGCGTTGCCGCGATAGCGGACCGGCTGGGCGCTGGTGTCCAGTTTGTCGATCAGGGTCTTGCCGGAGAAACCCGCGGGCACCGCGTCGCCCGCGAGGGCTCCGTCGGCGGCGCCGGGGGTGTTGACGTGCCAGGTTCCCTGCGAGCGCAGGCTGCCGTTGTCGTAGTCGTCGAAGGTGGCCAGGGCGCAGAGGGCGGGACAGGGGGGTGCCGCCGCGGCGGCCGGAGCCGTGGCGACCAGCGCGAACCCCAGGCCGGTGACCAGGGCGAGCGCCGGTGACAGCAGCCGGCGGAGGGGGGTGGGCAGAGCGGGCATCCGGATCCTCTCGGGGGGTGAGTGATCCGTAAGCGCTTGCGAAAGCGCTTACGTTCGGGCCTGCGCCAGATGTTAACTCCGAAGATCGGGATGTCAACAGTCGCGATCGCCGAACGGTGCGGAACGGGCTCCCCGCGCCGCGGCACGGTCACGCCATTTCGGGGGGCGTTTCGCGGGTCTCCGCCGCGGGTTCGCCGGGTTCCGCGGGTCAACCGGATTTCGTGGGTTTACCGGGCTTTGTGGGTTTGTCGGGCTCTGTGGGTCTACCGGGTGAGGCGGGCCGCCCCGGACCTGGCGGGGACCGGGCCGGTGGAGGCGCGGACGACCAGCTCGTGGTCGGTGCGCCGGCGCCGGGGCCGGGCGGCGGGAGGCTTGAGGACGAGTTCGAGCGCCTGCCGGCCCATGCCGATCATCGGCAGGCGGATCGTGGTCAGGCCCGGGTAGACGTCGGCGGCCACCGGGATGTCGTCGAAGCCCGCGACCGAGACCTCGCCGGGGACCAGGCGGCCGTCGTGCAGCAGCCAGGACAGCGCGCCGACGGCCATCGGGTCGTTGAGCGCGATGACCGCGGTCAGCTCCGGGTGCCGGCGCATCAGCCGTGCGGTCGAGGACGCGCCGCCCTCGCGGGTGAAGTCGCCGTGCACGACGGGGATCGCCTCCCAGCTCAGGCCGTGCGCCTCGGCGGCGCTCCGCAGGCCGGTGAGCCTGTCCTCCACGGTGGTGAGGTTGGCCGGGCCGCCGACCACGCCGATGTCGCGGTGGCCGAGGCCCAGCAGGTGGCGCATGATGGTCTCCGCGCCGTTGCGGTTGTCCGGCAGCACCGCGTCGACCGGCAGGTGGTGGCGGCCTATCACCGCCACGCGGCCTCCCGCAGAGCTGAAGGACGCCAGCTCGGCGGCGGTGTCGACCTCGGTATCCGCCTCGACGTACCCCGATCCGGCCAGGACGATCGAGGTGACCCGGTGGGAGCGCAGCGTGCGGATGCGCGCCAGCTCGGCGCGCGGGTCGCGCTCGGTCTGGCTGATCATGGCCATGTAGCCGCGGCTCTCGGTCTCGCGCAGCACGCCCCGGGCTATCTCGGCGAAGTAGGGGTCGCCGACGTCGTGGACGATCAGCCCGATCATGGAGGCCTGCCCGCCGGCGAGGGCGCGGGCGTGGCTGTTGGGGATGTAGCCGACCTGGGCCGCCACCGCCTGGACGTGCGCCGCGAGCGTGGAGCTGACCCCGCTGCTCCCGGTCATCGCGCGGGAGGCGGTCGCCAGCGAGACCCCCGCGGCTCGTGCGACGTCCACCAGACGCGGAATGGCCGGACGCTCTTCCATTGTCGAAGTTACCCCCTTGTCACGTCGCTGTAATGCGTGCCATGGTAACCGAAAGCGCTTACGAAAGCGCTTTCGAAGGTGAAATCGATCCACGCTTTGGAGGGTTCGACATGGTAAGGGCTCCCCTCGCCCTCAGAAGCCTTGCCCTGGTAGCGATGTGCAGTCTAGGCCTTTCCGCCTGCGGCGGCATCGGCGACGAGCCGGCCACCGAGAGCGGTGGCACCGGTCCGGTCAAGGTCGGCATCTCCTTGCCGCTGACCGGTGATTTCTCCGAACCTGGCAAGGGAGTGCGGGAGGGGTACGAGGTCTGGGCCGACCGGGTCAACGCGGCCGGCGGCCTCCTCGGCCGGAAGGTCGAGCTGATCTTCCGGGACGACGCCTCCGACCCCAACCGTGTCGTCTCCGACTACGAGTCGCTCATCACCCAGGACAAGGTCAACCTGGTGTTCGGCCCGTTCTCGACCCGCCTGGTGATCCCCGCCGCCGAGGTCGCCGAGTCCTACGACATGCTGTTCGTCGAGCCCGCCGGCGCCGCCAAGGAGGTCTTCGAGCAGGGGTTCAAGAACCTGTTCTATGCCGCCCCGGCCATCGCCGGCGACCACTACAACTACCTGGCCGACTACATCCTGGCGCTCCCGGCGGACAAGCGGCCCAAGACCGCGGCGTACGCCTCCCTGGACGACCCGTTCGCCCAGGGCACCGCCTACGGCCTGCGCGACAAGCTCGCCGCGGCGGGCATCAAGACCGTGGCCGACGAGGTCTACCCGCCGGAGACCACCGACTTCGCCCCCATCGCCGCCCGGATCGCCAACGCCAAGCCGGACATCGTGGTCGGCGGCACCCAGTTCGAGGACTCCGTCGGCCTGGTCCGCGCCCTGCAGGAACTCGGCGCACAGCCCAAGCTCGCGGCCTTCTCCACCGGTCCCACCCTGCAGGAGTTCCCCGAGGCGGTCGGCGGCGCGGTCGAGGGCATCCTGTCGCCCGTGGGCTGGTCGCTCAACTCCGGCTTCCCCGGCAACGACGCCTTCGTCAAGCGCTACACGGAGATGTTCAAGGGCGAGGCCAACGAGGACGCGGCCAACGGCTACACCGTGGGCCAGATCGTGCAGGCCGCCGTCAAGGCGGTCGGCTGTGTCGACCCGACCGAGGCGTGCCAGACGAAGCTCGCGGACCACATCCGCGCGGGCACGTTCGAGACCATCGTCGGCCCGCTCTCCTTCGACGACAAGGGCCGGCCCGAGGCCGCGCACATGATCCAGCAGTACGTGGACGGCAAGGTCCAGATCGTGCTGCCCGAGGGCTCCAAGGCGCAGACCGCCAAGCTGGTCTTCCCCAAGAAGGACTGGTGACCTGATGCCGTCAGGCTCCCTCCTGCTGCAGGGACTTGCCCTGGGCGTGCTGACAGGCGGCCTGTACGCCCTGCTCTCCTCGGGCCTGTCCCTGTACTTCGGCGTCATGCGCGTGGTGATGGTCGCCCACCCGGCGTTCCTCATCGTCGCCGCCTACCTCACCTACACGCTCAACGCCCGCCTCGGGCTCGACCCGCTGCTCACCATCCCGCTCACCGCCCCGCTGTTCTTCGTGGCGGGCGTGGCGATCCAGCGGCTGCTGATCTCCAGGCTCGCCTCCGACACGATGGCGATGATGTCGGTGCTGCTCACCTTCGGCATGGCCCTGATCATCGAGGGCGTGCTCGGCACCGTCTACACCGGCTCCTACCGGTCCATCAGCATGGAGTACGCCACCCAGTCGCTGTCGCTCGGCGCGGTCCGCCTGCCCTACGACCGCATCATCGCTTTCGGCGTCGCCACGCTCACTCTCGGCCTGCTCTTCGTGGTGCTGCGGATGACCCGCTTCGGCCAGTCCCTGCGCGCGACCATCCAGCACCCGCAGGCGGCCCGGCTGGTGGGCATCAGGACCGACCGGGTCACCGGATACGGCTTCGGGCTGGGCCTGGCCACCGCGGCGGTCGGCGGTGCCGTACTCGCCCTGATCACCCCGTTCTTCCCGGCCGCGCACTGGGCCTGGATCGGCAAGCTGATGGCGATCATCGTCGTCGGCGGCCTGGGCAGCGTGCAGGGGGCCGCCGCCGCCGCGCTCATGCTCGGCGTCATCGAGAGCCTGGTGCTGGTCACCGTCGACGCCACCTGGGCCACGATGATGTTCTACGTCTTCCTCTTCCTGACCCTCGTCGTGCGGCCCCAGGGATTCTTCGGAGGCCGCCTTGCGCAACGGTTCTAAGGCGAAGGCCGGGCTCCTCGCGCTCGGGGCGCTCCTCGCCCTGGCCTACCCGTGGCTGGCGCCCAACACCTATCTCCTCTACGCCGGCGTGCTCACCGTGATGTACGCGGTGATGGCCACCTCGTGGAACCTGCTCGGCGGGTTCACCGGATACGTCTCCCTCGGCCACTCGGCGTTCTTCGGGCTCGGCGCGTACGGCACCGGCCTGCTGATCACCCGGGCCGAATGGAACTGGATCCTCGCGCTGTTCGCCTCGGCCGTCGTGGTCGCGCTCTTCGCCGTGCTGGTCGGCATCGCCGCGGTCCGGGTGCGCGGGGCCTCCTTCGTGATCGTCTCCATCGCCCTGGTTTCCATGATGAACCTGCTGGTCCAGGGCTGGCGGTCGCTGACCGGCGGCTCCACCGGCCTGCGGGTGCCCGCGCAGTTCCGCGAGCTCAACCGCGGCGAGACGCACCTGGTGTTCTTCTACCTCTTCCTGCTCCTGCTCGTCCTGACCCTGCTGACCTGGTGGTTCGTCGACCGCTCCCGGTTCGGCAGCGGCCTGCGGGCCATCCGCGAGGACGAGGACAAGGCCGAGTCGCTCGGCGTGCCGACGGTCGCGTTCAAGGTCGCCGCCTACGCGCTGTCGGCGCTGTTCGTGGCGCTGGCCGGCGGCCTGTACGCCGTCTGGTTCCGCAGCCTCGACCCGATCTTCGTCTTCTCGATCCTGATCGGCTCCTACATGGTGCTGATGAGCCTGCTCGGCGGGGTCCGCTACCTGTTCGGCCCGTTGCTCGGCGCGCTCATCGTGGCCCCGGCCGGGGAGTACTTCCTGGTCGCGCTCGGCGAGTCGCAGATCCACCTGACCGCGACCGGCCTGCTGCTGGTGCTCGTGGTCCTGTTCATGCCCGAGGGGATCATCCCGGCCGCCGCGAGGCTGCTGCGCCTGAGACGGCCCCCGGAGGCGTCGATCCGCGAGGAGACCGCCGCGCAGCGGGCGGAGATGCAGGAGGCGGTCCGATGAGCACGTCGCTGCGCACCGAGGGCCTGACCAAGGCGTTCGGCGGCGTGACCGCGGTGAACGGCGCGACGGTCGAGCTGGTGCACGGCAAGATCAACGGATTGATCGGGCCGAACGGCTCCGGCAAGACGACCTTCTTCAACCTGGTCACCGGGATGATCCGGCCCGACTCCGGGCGGACCCTCTACGGGGACAGGGAGATCACCCGCTACTCGCCGCACCGCATCGCGCACGCCGGGCTGGGCCGCACTTTCCAGCTCTGCCGGGTCTTCCCCCGGATGACCGTGCTGGAGAACATGCTGGTGGCGGTGCGCCGCACCCGGCTGCGCGAGCTGCTGGCCGGCAGCCACGACAGGGGAGAGGTCGAGCGGGCCCGCCACTGGCTGCGCCGGGTCGGTATCGACCACCTGGAGCACGCCGAGGCGCGCAACCTCTCGTACGGGCAGCAGAAGCTGCTGGAGCTCGCGGCCGTCTTCATGGGCGACCCCGAGCTGGTGCTGCTCGACGAGCCCGCCGGAGGGGTCAACCCGGCGCTGATCGAGCGGATCGTCACCCTCGTCCGCGAGCTCAACCAGGAGGGACGGACGTTCCTCGTCGTCGAGCACAACATGGACATGGTCATGGGGATGTGCGACCACGTGATCGTCTTCGACCGCGGCGCCCCCATCGCCGCGGGCCCGCCGGCGGTCGTGCAGAACGACCCCCGAGTGCTGGAGGCCTACCTCGGTGTCTGACGTGTCTGAAATGCCTGCTCCGCGGGAGACCGTTCTCGAACTGCGCGACGTCGAGGCCGGATACGGCAGGGCGGCGCTGGTGCTGCGCGGGCTGTCGGTCACGGTCCACGCGGGTGAGGTGGTCTGCCTGGTCGGGCCGAACGGCGCGGGCAAGTCGACGGTGCTCAAGGTGGCCAGCGGGCTGCTCGTCCCGCGCTCGGGCTCGGTGCTGCTCGGCGGCCGGGACGTCACCGGCGCCTCGCCGCAGGATCTTCTGGGCAGGGGGATGGCCCACGTGCTTCAGGGGCACAGCGTGTTCCGCGAGATGACGGTCGAGGAGAACGTGCGCCTGGGCGGCTACACCGTCCGGGACAAGGCCTGGCTCAAACGGCGCGTCGAGGAGGTCAAGGAGATCTTCCCGGTGGTCGGCGAGCGCTGGACGAGCATCGCGGGCCTGCTCTCCGGCGGCCAGCAGAAGCAGGTGGAGTTCGCCCGCGCGCTCATGCTGGAGCCCAAGGTGATCCTGCTGGACGAGCCGTCGATGGGCCTGGATCCCAAGACGACCTCGACCGTCTTCAAGCAGATCGACCTGATGCGCCAGACCGGGGTCGCCGTCCTGCTGGTCGAGCAGAACGCCCGCCGCGCCCTGGAGATGGCCGACGTCGGCTGCGTGCTGGACCTGGGCCGGGTGCACATCTCCGGACCGGCCGGAGAACTGGTCGAGGACCCCCGCCTGGGAGCCCTCTACCTCGGCGGCAGCGCCGCCAGGAAACCGGCCGGCCCGCCCGAGACGCCGGAGGGCACGGAAGGAAAGCCGGAGGGCGCGGCAGGGGGAACGCCGGAGGACTCGCCTGGAGCGCCGGAGGGCCCGCCGGGAACGCCGGAGGGCGCGGCGGGGGGGACGCCGGTCAAGGCCGACACCACCCCGGCATGACGTCGTCCTCCCCGCCGGCCCCGTCCTCCCCGGGCAGGGCGGGCCGCCGCTGGACCGGGGCGGCCGGGGCGTGGCTCGGGCTGGGCGCCGCACCGGCGACACTCACCATGGGGGCGGCGATGGCCGACCGCCACGGCGGGGCGGTGCCGATCGTCGCCGTCCTGCTCGGCGCCGCGCTCATGGCCGCGCTCCTGTACGGCCAGGGCATGCTGGGCCTGGGCTCCTCCCGCGCCGAGGGCGGCACGCTGACGGATGTCGCGCCCACCTACCTTTCCCCGGCCGCGCGCACCGCGGTGGGCATCCTGCTCACCCTGGCCATGATCGGCTGGAACGGCTTCAACGTGGGGCTGGGCGGCGCCTCGCTCGGCACCGTGACCTCCCTGCCGGGACCGGTGGGCGCGGTGCTGCTGGCCGCCGCCGTCCTGGCCGCCTCCTACGCCTCCGGCCGGCTGGGCAACCGGATCGCGGTCGTCACCACGCTCGCGGCGCTCGCGCTGGTCGCCGTGTGCGTGATCAGGCTGAGCCCGCCCGTGCTGCCGGTCACCGCCGACGTCCGCGGCATCCTGCCGGACGTGGCGGTCCTGGTCGGGTACGTCGCCGTCTTCGCGCTGCGGGCACCGGACTTCAGTCACGGCCTCGCCGGGCGGCGGGACCTGCTGGTGTGCGTGGCACTGCTGGTGGTCCCCGCGTCGCTGGCGACCCTGGCCGGCGCCGGGGTGTGGCTGCGCACCGGCTCACCCGACGTGGTCGCGACGCTGGCGGGCACCGGTGACATCGCGGCGTTCGGCAACCTCTTCGTCACGGCGGCGGTCTTCGCCCCCAGCCTGACCACCACCTACTCCGGCGCCCTGGCGATCAGGTCGGTCATGCCGGGGCTCTCCAGGACCGCGGCCATCCTGGCGGTCGCCGTCCCCGGCACGCTGCTGGCCGTCCTCCGGTTCGACCTCTATCTCCTGCCCTGGCTCTCGGCGCTGGCCGCCGCCCTGCCCCCGCTCGTCGTCCCAATGGCCGCCGAGGCCTGGCGCCGCCGCCGGGGCGGCACGCCCCGCGTGATCCCCGTCTGGACGTGGGTTCCGGCCGGTGTCACGGCCACCACCCTGGCGCTCCTCGGCGTCCCCGCCGCCCCCGTCGCCGGCCTCGCCCTGGCCCTCGCCGCCACCGCGCTCAACGCCTTCGGGCGCAGGCCCCCGGCGTTCTCCTGACGCGGGGCGCGTCCCGGCCGGAAGCCCGTCGCACGGGCCGCGGCGATGACCCGCGGCGCGCCGTCGCGCCGGGAGGACGAGGTCGTGCAGCCGGGCGGTCCGGCGCTCCCGGGCGGTCATGCCGTGGCCAGGCGGCGCAGGCCGGTGTGGGCCACGCTCCGCAGGCGTTCCAGCTCCGCCCGCAGTTGCCGGCGTCCCTGGGGGGTCAGCTCGTAGGGCCGGCGGCGGGCGTCGTCGGTTTCGTGGGGTGTGATCAGCCCGAGCTCCTCCAGCCGCCGCACGGCGCCGTCCCGGGGGCCGGGCTGATCAACGCCTCCTCCCTTCCGGATGGTCGGCCCTGACCGGCATTCCGCCGGGCTCCTTCGCGAAGTGGGGCATATGCGAAGGGTCGCTGAACGGTCACCATGTGCGATATGAAACCGTGGATGTATCCCGTGAACCGCACGCGTCACCTTCACCGCGGGGGACGCCGGGGCGAAGAGGAGTGATCATGTCAAAGCCGCCGCTTCCCGATGATGCAGTCGCCATGCTGAAGAAGCCGAATCACGCCGTCATCACCACGCTTCAGCCCGACGGCCAGCCCGTGTCCACGGCCACCTGGTATCTCTGGGACGACGGCCGGATCCTGGTCAACATGGACGAGGGCCGCAAGCGGCTGAGCCACCTGCGCGACAACCCCCGGGTCGCCCTCACCGTGCTCGACGCGAACGACTGGTACACCCACGTCAGCATCGTCGGGCACGTCGCCGAGATGCGAGATGACAAGGACTTCGCCGACATCGACAGGCTGGCCCGGCACTACCTCGGGAAGCCGTATCCGCAGCGGGACCGCGGCCGGGTCAGTGCCTGGGTCGAGATCGACAGCTGGCACGGCTGGGGCGCGCACAAGGACACCAGCCAGCCCGGCTGACGACCGCTGTCCGCGAATCCGGCATCGGCGCGGGGTGCTTCCCGCCCCCCGCGAGAACGGGCCGAGGGGGCTCGTGGCACTCACCCCGGTGCCACGAGCGCGACGTCGTGGGGGAACGACCCGCGGCCGGGCTCACTCGTGGCCGGTTCGCTCGGCGTGATCACTTCCCTTCCGGCGAAGGAGGGGCGCCGCGAAAGGCGGACCGGGACGGCATGAGGCCGCGCCGGCGCGCGGTGGACTCGGGGGAGGCCCGCCGGACGGCGGGCCGGAGAACGCCTTTCCGGACATCGCATGATCGGCCATGCCGGCTTCCGGCCCGTCCGGACGGTGGTTTCCGGTGAAAGGCGCCGCTTCGGCATTGGTAATATCCCGACCCTCTAATCAGAGTTATCGGGTCTGCTACTGGGCAGATTCGAACCGGTAGCCGCCGGCGGGTGAGCACTCCGTCCCCCTGAGCCCTTTCGGGAGCCCTGCTAAAAGATCGTGCCCCTACCGGTCGGCCGGGAGAGGTAGTCGCTGCTGGGATGTCGTGCCCACCGCGTGGTGTGAGCACTCCTTGATTAGGTCGCCGATGGCTCTCCCGCAGGCTCCCTTGAGACAGGTCAATTCGAGGGCAGGAGAATTCGAGGGCAGGAGAAGCGGTGCGATTGTTCGTGGGCGATGACTGGGCAGAGGATCATCACGACGTCGAGCTGATGGACGGCTCAGGTCGTCGGCTGGCCAAAGGCCGCCTGCCTGAGGGCATGACGGGAATGGCGCGGCTGCACGCGATGATTGGCGAGCAGCTCGGTGAGCAGCAGGCCGAAGAAGCAGAGGTGGTGATCGGCATCGAGACCGACCGTGGGCCATGGGTGCAGGCACTGGCCGCCGCTGGCTACACGGTGCTGGCGGTTAACCCGCTGCAGGCGGCCCGCTATCGGGATCGGCTACGTGTCTCGGGGGCCAAGAGCGATGCCGCCGATGCGCACGTGCTGGCCGACATGGTCCGCACCGACTCTCACCAGCTGCGCCCGGTGGCCGCCGACGGCTCCGAAGCCGAAGCGATCAAGGTGGTGACGCGAGCGCACAAGACACTGATCTGGGAACGCACCCGCCATGCCCAGCGGTTGCGGCACGCGCTGCGCGACTACTTCCCCACCGCGTTGGCGGCCTTCGATGACCTGACCGCCGCAGCCTGTTCAGGTGGCGGGCGGATCGGTGGCCGATCCGGTAAGGCGGCATGGAGGGGATACGACGGTCGGCCGTGGTGAAACCGGGGTGATTCGGCGTGCGACCCGCGGCTTCTGGAGACACCGGGCAGGACGACCGCTCAGTTCTCCGGGCCGGCGTTTCTCGCGACGTAGACGGTGTTGGCCGATTCGCCGCCCCGCAGCGGGTTGGGGAAGGTGACGACGTGTGCCCGCGAGGTCGCGAAGACCTCCGCGAGCACGGCGGTGAAGTCCGGGTCCGGCGGGTCGTCCGACCACAGGGCGAAGACGCCGCCCGGATGGAGGCGTCCGGCGAGCCCGCGCAGGCCCTCGGGGGTGTAGAGGGCGGCGTGGCTCGGGTGCAGCACGTGGCGCGGCGTGTGGTCGATGTCCACCAGGATGGCGTGGAAGAGCCGGTCCGGGGTCTCGGGATCGAGGCCCGGACCGGCGGCGACCATCGCGAAGAAGTCGCCGTGCACCAGGCGGCAGCGGGCGTCCGCCATCAGCAGGGCGCCGACCGGCAGCACCTTTCGCTGATGCCACTCGATCACCTCGCCGAGCGCGTCGATCACGACGAGCGAGCGTACGCGGGAGTCTTCGAGCACCGCCTGGGCGGTGTATCCGAGCCCGAGCCCGCCCACGGCGACGTCGAGGTCCGTGCCGGGCAGTGCCGCCAGCCCGAGCCGGGCGAGTTCGATCTCGGCCACCGTGAACAGGCTCGACATGAGGAAGTCGTCGTCGAGTTTGATCTCGTAGACGTCGACGCCGAGCGAGGGCTCCCGCCGGCGCCGCAGGCTGATGGCGCCGATCGGCGTCTGGCGCCAGTCGATCTCCTCGAAACGCGCGCTCATCGCAGCCGTCCGTCCATGGTGAAGAAGGCGGCCGGGCTGATGCCCGGGTCGGCCCCGGTGATGTCTGACCCGAATCTATCTTGACGGCGGGACACATCCCGCGGGTGGCGCGTGCCGCCACCCGCGGAATGTCCGCCTGGGACGAGCGTGGGGGCCGGAGGCGCTCCGGTGGTCAGGTCAGGAGCGCGCGGGCCTCGGCCAGCAGGTCGCACTGCTCGCGCCAGTCGCCTCCCGCGAATCCCAGGACCACGTGGCGCGCCCCGGCCTCGTGGTAGGCGGCCAGCCGCTCGGCCACCTGTGCCGGTTCTCCGGTGACGGGCAGCTCCATCGCCTCCTCCAGCGGGATGCCGTACCCGGTGATGCCCGAGGCGATGGACGCGCGGGTGGGCAGGCCGGGGGCCGGGCCGAGGACGCCGGTGGCGCCGATGGCGACGACCGGCTCCGGGCGTCCGTGGGCGGCGGCGAGCTCGGCCAGCCTGGCCCTGCCCGAGGCCACCGCCGCAGGCGGGATCATCGAGGGGAACCAGCCGTCCCCGTGGCGTGCCGCCCGCCGCACGGCCACCGCCGACGCGTTGCCGACCCAGATCGGCGGGGGCGTCACGGCCGGTTGGAGCCGCGCCTCTCCCGGCTCGTCCACCAGCGGGACGCTCTCCCCGGCCAGCAGTCGCGCCAGCAGCTCCAGCGCGGTGTCGGTGCGCCTGCCGCGCTCCCCGTACGGCACCCCGGCCGCCGCCCACTGCCCGGCGCCGCCGCCGGACCCGACGCCCAGGACCAGCCGCCCGCCGGAGACGTACTGCAGGCTCGCGACCTGTTTGGCCGCCCACGCCAGGGGGCGGATCGCCGGGACGAACACGCTCGTCCCGATCCGGATCCGCGTCGTCGCCCCCGCCGCGACGGCCAGCGCCACGGCGCAGTCCAGCGACGCCGCCCCGGTGGCCAGGTGGTCGCCGTGCCAGACGCCGTCCAGCCCCGCCTGCTCGGCGTGCCGTGCCGCGGTGCCCAGGTCGAGCCGCTGCTCCCGCTGCGCGGCGACGGCGGGGAGGATCACTCCGATGTCCATGAGGGGTGCCATGGGGGCATCCTTCAACCTCAAGCGTTCTTGAGGTCAATTCCGTGTCCGTGAGGGCGAGGGCGGGCATCGGTCGCCGTACCCGCGGCGGCCGGTGCTCAGCCGCGGGCGGAGCGCCGCGGCTTGGCGGGGGCGGCGGGGACGGCGGGAACGGCGGGGACGGCGGGGACGGCGGGGACGGCGGGAACACTGTCGGGGGCCAGCTCCTCGACGAGCCGGCAGGTGCTGTGCACCGGGTCGTGGGTGTTGGCCTCGACGGCCAGTTTGCGCAGCAGCTCCCGGAACACCGAGCGGTCGGCCGGATCCAGCGGTGCCAGCACGTGGTCCTCGGCGTGTTCCAGCCGGGTCTGCGTGTCGTTCCAGACCGCTCTGCCCTGCTCGGTGGCGACGACGCGCTTGTTGCGCCGGTCGGCGGGATCGGGGCGGCGCTCGACCAGGCCGGCCTTCTCCAGGTCGTCGAGCAGGTAGGTCATGACCGTCTTGTCGACGCCCAGGCGCTGTGCCAGCGCGCCCTGGCCGCCGGGGAGCCCCTGGGCCGCGGCGGCGAGCACCTGGTAGCCGCGCGGTCCGCCGGGGAGGTGGCTGACCAGCGCGTTCGCGGTCCTGACGTAGGAGCGGAAGACCACTCCGAGGGTCCAGCCCAGGTCGCTGTCCAGGGCGTCCGGGGTCTCGGCGCTGGAAGGTCGGGTTGCGGGCATGCCACGAGATTACCAGGATCGGCGGTCTGGGAGACCTTCTGTTTGACAATTCATCTGCTTTACATACGATCTGTCCTGCCGCAACATCGCGGTGCCGCGCGTCCGGGAGGACGCGTGCCGCGCATCCGAGATGACGCACCGAGGAGAGACATGGCCGACTACGGGCACGAGCTGCTGTTCGGGACCTTCCTGACCCCGGTGGCCGACCAGGCCGAGAGGGTCGTCGCGCTCGCCCGGCTCACCGAGCAGGTCGGCCTGGACCTGGTGACCGTGCAGGATCATCCGTACCAGGCGCGGTTCCTGGACACGTGGACGCTGCTGTCGGTCATCGCGGCCGGCACCTCGACGGTGCGGGTGTCGCCGAACGTGGCGAACCTGCCCCTGCGCCCGCCCGCGATGCTCGCCCGAAGCGTCGCGACCCTGGACATCCTCAGCGGTGGCCGCGTCGAGCTCGGGCTCGGAGCGGGCGCCTTCTGGGACGGGATCGCCGCCGTCGGCGGCCCCCGGCTGACCGCCGCCCAGGGGGTCGACGCGCTCGAGGAGGGCATCCAGGTCATCCGGGCCATGTGGGAGGCCGGGGGCGGAGCCGTGCGGGTGGACGGCCGCCACCACCGCGTCTGGGGGGCACACCCCGGTCCGGCGCCCGTTCACGACGTCGGCATCTGGCTGGGGGCCTACAAGAAGCGCATGCTCGACATGACCGGGAGGCTCGCGGACGGCTGGCTGCCCAGCAGCGCCTACGCCGCCCCCGACGCCCTCCCGGCCATGAACGAGGCCGTCGACGAGGCCGCCCTCGGCGCGGGACGCGCACCCGCCGACGTCCGGCGCCTGTACAACATCTCCGGCACCTTCACCGGTTCCGGCGGCGCCTTCCTGCGGGGACCGGCGGGCGTCTGGGCCGAGCAGCTCGCCGAGCTCACCCTGGAGCAGGGGATGAGCGCCTACATCCTCGCGAGTGACGACCCCGACGACATCCGGCGTTTCGCCGCCGAGGTCGTTCCCGGCGTACGCGAGCTCGTGGACGCCGGGCGCGCCGGTTCGAGCGTGCCCGCCGCCGCGGACCGGCCCGCCGAGGTGGGCGCGCCGACCGGCGTACGGAGCGCGTCACCGGCCGCCACCGCGCCCGCCCGCACCGCGGGAGTGGTCCCCGCCCTGGGGGTCACGCCGACCCCGGACGACGGCACCCGGCTCGCCGACGTCCAGATCTGGGACGAGACCACCCGCCCCACCGGCCCGGCGCCCGACCCGGCCCGCACCTACACGCCCAGGGAGCAGGCGGCCGGACGCCACCTCGTCGACGTCCACGACCACCTCCGCCAGGAGCTGGCCGAGGTGCGGCAACTCGTCGAGGAGGTCACCGCCGGAGCCATGGACCCCGGCGTCGCGCGCTCGCACATCAACACGATGACGATGCGCCAGAACAACTGGACGGTCGGCGTGTACTGCGAGTCCTACTGCCGCGTCGTCACGACCCACCACACCATCGAGGACCAGAGCCTCTTTCCCCACCTGCGCCGCGCGGACCCCAGGCTGGTGCCCGTCGTCGACCGCCTGGAGCAGGAGCACCACGCCATCCACGAGGTCCTCGAAGGCGTCGACCGGGCGCTGGTCGCCTTCGTCGCCGAACCGGACGGTCACAAGGCCCTGCGGGCCGCCATGGACTTGCTGACCGACACGCTCCTGTCGCACCTGTCGTACGAGGAGAGGGAGCTCGTCGAGCCGCTCGCCCGGCTCGGCGTGCACTGAGACGGCCGGTCGACGGCGGCCGGCCGGGACGGCGGTCATCGACGGCCGGTGCTCTCAGGACACCTCGGCGACCAGGCGCCTGCGAAAGATCCAGTACGACCAGGCCTGGTAGCCGAGCACGAACGGCAGCGCGATCAGGCCGATCCAGGTGAGCACGCCCAGCGTGTACGGGCCCGAGGCGGCCTCGGCGACGGTGAGGCCGGGGAACGGGGCGGGCCACAGGGCGCCGAACAGGGCGGCGGCGCCCAGCGCGATGGACGAGGCCGTGGCGGCGAAGGCCCAGCCGTCCCGGCCGCGCCAGGTCAGCGCGACCCCGGCGGCCAGGGCCGCCATCGCGGCGAGCGCGCCCGCCCACAGCCATGGGACCGCCGACCAGGCGCCGATCGTCGTGCCCGCGACGGGGATGTGCGACAGGGCCACCACCGCGGCGGGCAGCGCCACCGCGGAGGCGATCATCGCGGCGCGCCGGGCGCGGGATCGCACCGGCCCGGTGGTCTTGAGCGCGACGAACACCGCCCCGTGCAGCACGCACACCGAGAGCGAGAACACCCCGCCGACCAGGGCGGCCGCCGCGCTGCTCCGCAGCAGGTCCGCGAAGATCGCGCCCCACAGGAACGCGGGCAGGGCGCTGCCGACCAGCACGCCCAGGTCGCACCAGGCGCGGTCGGAGGCGTGCCGGACCTTGCCGCGCCACTCCAGGCCGACGCCGCGCACGATCAGCCCGACGAGGACCAGCACGATCGGCAGGTAGAACTCGCTGAGCAGCCCGGCGTACCAGGCGGGGAAGGCGGCGAACATGGCGCCGACCGCGGTGATCAGCCAGACCTCGTTGCCGTCCCAGACCGGGCCGATCGTGCCCAGGACCTGCTTGCGTTCGGCCTCGTTCCTCGCCAGTGCCGGTGCCAGCATGCCCACGCCGAAGTCGAAGCCCTCCAGCACGAAGTAGCCGGTCCACAGGAACGCGATGACCGCGAACCAGAAGGTGGTGAGTTCCATCGTCGTCGCCTTCAGTACATCAGGGTCGGCTGGAGCCGGGCGTCCGCGATCTCGTCGTCGCCGCGCGAGGGCGGCGTACGGGGAGCGGCGGGGGCGACGGGCTCGGGGCCCGCCTTGACGTGGCGCGTGAGCAGTATCGCCTCGACCAGCGCGAGCACGCCGTACAGCGCCGTGAAGACCGCCAGCGAGACGGCCACCTCGGCCAGGCTGACGCCCGGCGAGACGCTCGCGGCCGTGAGCAGCTCGCCCTGGACGGTCCACGGCTGGCGGCCGATCTCGCTGAGCAGCCAGCCGGCGATCACCGCGATGGTCGGCAGCGGCAGCGCGAGCAGGCAGATCCGGGCGAACCAGGCGGGGACCTCCCTCGGGGCGCCGCGGCGGCGCCGGGTCAGCCAGAGGCCCAGCACCGACAGGCCCACCGTGGACAGGCCGAAGACGATCATCACGCGGAAGGACCAGAAGACCACCGGGAGGTTGGGCAGGTAGTCGCCGGGGCCGAACCGCTCCTCGTAGCGCGCCTGCAGGTCCTCGGTGCCCTGGACCACGGCGTTCGGGTCGTTGGTGGACAGGAGGCTGAGCAGCATGGGCACCTCCAGTCCGGGGACGGGCGAGAACGGCGCGCCGGCGGTGTCGTGCCGGAGCCCCTCGGCCGCGGCGAGCTTCATGGGCTGCTGCTCGTACAGCAGCTTGGCCGACGTGTCGCCGCTGCCCGCGACCAGGGCGCCGGCGATCGCCGTCATCAGCAGCGCGGCCCGCATGGGGGTCCGCCAGATGCTCGCGCCGCCCCGCGGCGCCGGCGCGGTCCCGTCGGGGCCGGGAGCGGTGCCGTCGAAGCCGGGCGCGGCGCCGGTGGAGCCGGGAGCGGTGCCGGTGTGGCGCTCTCGCAGGAGGTGGTAGCCGCAGATCGCCAGCACGAAGCCGCCCGCCACGACGAAGGCCGCCGCGATCACGTGGGGCACCTGGGCGAGCGCGGTGGAGTTGGTGAGCACCGCCCACAGGTCCGTCATCCTGGCCTTGCCGTCGACCACCTCGTACCCGACCGGGTGCTTCATCCAGGCGTTGGCGGCGAGGATGAAGTACGCCGACAGGTTGGATCCGATGACCGCGATCCAGATGGTGGCCAGGTGGACGCCTCGGGGAAGTTTGTCCCAGCCGAAGATCCACAGGCCGATGAAGGTCGACTCCAGGAAGAACGCGAGCAGTGCCTCCAGGGCCAGCGGGGCGCCGAAGACGTCGCCCACGAAGATCGAGTACTCGCTCCAGTTCATGCCGAACTGGAACTCCTGCACGATGCCGGTCACCACGCCCATCGCGAAGTTGATCAGGAAGAGCTTCCCGAAGAACTTCGTGAGCCGCAGGTAGTGCTCCTTGCCCGTGCGGTACCACGCGGTCTGCAACCCGGCCACGAAGACGCCGAGGCCGATCGTCAGGGGTACGAACAGAAAGTGGTACACGGTGGTCACCCCGAACTGCCACCGGGCCAGGTCTAGTGCGTCCATCTTTCCTCGCGTTCCCTTCACGGGCCTGGAGCTCTACCGCTTGTAGTTCTACTTCTAGTAGTACTACGAGTTGTAGAGCAACGGGCGAGGAGGGCGCCGCGAGCCGCTGCGATCTTTGTCACATGGTCCGGCAGGAGACCGCACTTCTCCGCCGGACCGAGATCGTCTTCGACGGCTCGCGACGCCGGCTCTCCCCCGTTCCCCGGGGATCTCCCCCGGGCGTCCCCGTCCGAGGGGACATCCGCCCCCTCGCGCCGGGTGATCCCCGCGCCCGCCTCCCCGGGGTGTGACTCCATGGTGGGGCGGGCGCCCCCCGCGAGGCGTCCGCCTGCGGGGTGATTTCCGGGTACGCCGGGCGGCGGACCCGCCGCCCCCTCCCGTGCCCTTCCCGTGCCCCGGGCCGTTCCCGCCGGCCGGATCAAGTCCCTGCAAACGGCTCGCAAGCGCTCCGTAAGGACCGATACGGGGACCTGCAAGCCCCTCCCCATACAAAGGAGTCACTCCAGGGGGAAATCGGCAAAAGCCGGTTCGGGGAGGTTAAGGAGAAATCATGATCAAGCGACTTGCCACCGGCCTGCTGGCTACGGCCGCCCTCGGCGCCATCGCGCTCGCCGTACCCGCCACCGCGCACGCCGCGACCACGGCGGCCCCGGCGGCGGCGACCACGGCCGCGACCGGCTCGTCCGGCTACGACTACAGCGAGAACTGGGGCCACTACTTCTCGTCCAACCACAAGGCCAGGAGCCGCGGCTGGATCGGCGTCGAGTGGGACGACCAGCAGAAGTGGAACCGGGTCGACGTCAAGGGCAAGCTGTACGACCTCGACCACCGCACGTACAAGCAGGGCGGCAAGTGCGCCTACGTGAAGTTCGCGGTCCACCACTTCGGCGACGGCAGCAACGAGTGGTACGACGGCAAGTCCTACAAATACTGCGGTGCCGGGGGCGCCAAGCAGTTCGCCTTCAGCAAGCACAAGGTCGACAGCGTTCGCGTCAAGGTCTGCCAGATCGGCCTGCACAGCTCTTACCCCACCCGGTGCGGCGACTGGGAGTACCTCTACACCGCCGAGAGTGAGTGACCACATATATCCCCGAACGGCCCGGCCCCTGCCGGCGCATTCGAAGGGTCGTCGCAACACGGTGATCCATTGCCGGCGACGGCCGGCATGGCGAGCCGACTGGGTTTCCGTATTCTCTGGGGTTGCGGGGAATGCGGAAACCCAGGACCGCAGGCAAGAGGAACGCCCACGTGGGGGACACGAAGCCGAGCGAGATCAGGCCGGTCCGGTAGCTGTGACCGCTGCCGGTCGGCGCCGGCCTGTGGGATCACATCGAAGATGCGACTCCCAGTCATGCACCGCGGGCGTACGTCTGAGGTCAGCCCTGCCCGGCATCCTCGCCGAGGCGTCCGGAAGGACCGGGTTCGGTTTCCTTGACGGGCAGCACCATGAGGATCGAAAGGATCAGGAGGCCACCCAGTATCACCGCCACACTGATCTTGTCGATGATCGGGAAGGCGTGCAGGTGCAGCATGTGCCACAGGAAGTGGATCGCGTTGTAGATCGACCATGCGCCCCCGGTCACCGCGAGGGACTCCCGGGTCGGCCGGCGCAGCGCCCACACGCTCAGCACCAGCAGCGCCAGGTTGAGCGCCCCCACGTCGACGGCCAGATGCTCGTTGTACGGGCCGAGCGCCGCCACCCAGTGGAGCCCCGGCGCCGGGAAGTCGTTGTAGAACGACCGCGGGAACACCGCCGCCCACACCCCCTGGTACGCCGCCGCCACCGCCAGCACTCCGGCCATCCAGCGTTTGGCCGCCACGGTCATCGCGACGCCGCCCACTGCTCGAAGGTGATCTTCCCGCTGCGGAAGTCACCGGCCGGCAGCACGCCACCGTTCGCCATCGCCTTGCCGACGGGCACCGTCAGCACCAGTTTGCCTCTGGCCAGGCGGCGCATCATCGATGCCATCGTCAGCACCTCGGGGCCGGCCAGCTCGGTCGCCCGGCCCTGGGCGGGGCCTTCGGCCAGGCGTACGAGCTCGGCGGCGACCTCGGAGGCGGCGACCGGCCGGCTCACCATCAACGGCGCCACCTTCACCGGGCCGGGCACCTTGTCGAGCATCTGCGCCGCGAACTCGTGGAACTGCGTCACCCGCAGGAGCGTCACCGGGATCGGGCCGGCCAGCGCCAGCTCCTCCTGGCGGCGCTTGCCGATGTAGTAGCCCGAGTCGACCCGGTCGACCCCGACGATCGACAGGAGCACGTGGTGGCGTACGCCCGCCCGCTCCTCCGCCGCCAGCAGGTTGCGTGTCTCGGTCTCGAAGAACGCCACCGACGTCTTGCGGCTGAGCGTCGTCACGTTCGCCACGTCGATCACGACGTCCACACCGCGCAGCGCGTCGTCGAGACCGGCCCCCGTTATCAGGTCGACGCCGCCCGACCGGGACATCACCACGACCTCGTGGCCCTGCTCCCGCGCCCGCTCGACCACCAGCCTGCCGACCCAGCCGGTTCCCCCGGCCACCGCCATCCTCATTGTGTTCCTTCCTTTCTCGTTGAATCGGTAAATCGGTAAACAAGACAAGGACGAGGGGCTGAATGTGACAGCCGATCGCACCCGCTCGACAGTTCGGGCCGCCTGGCTCGTCAGCGGTCCAACGAGTCCCAGAAATCGGTGAGTACCCGGACGGCACGGCCGGGGTCCTGGGTCATCCACCAGTGGCCGAGCCCGTCGAGGGTCGCGGTCCCGGCGCCGGCCAGCCGCGCCGTGCGGCACCGCTGTTCGCCGGTCCCGACCAAGAGGTCCTCGGTGGCGAGCAGGGCGAGGCCCGGCCGCTGCGCCGCGCGTTCGAGGTTCCGGCCCAGCTCGGCCATCACCGGTTGGGCGGCTGATCGGTAGAGCGCGTGTGCGGCCCGCCCCATCGCCTCGTCCTGACCTGCCGCGACCCGCTTCGCCACCGGCTCGCTCATGCCGAACCTCACGAGCATCGCGACCCGCGTCGCGAGGTCCGGGCCGAGCGGGACGGCGGGGTCCGGTCCCGTGCTCTCCGGCGCCTGCTGACTCAGGGCGAACTCGTGCCACACGTAGTCCGGGTCGAACAGGCCGATCACATCGCTGACCCAGCTGCGCACGAGGTCCGGGCGGGCCATCACCGCGTTGAGGGTGTGCACGCCGCCCCAGTCGTGCCCGACCAGGTCGACGGGCTCGGCGAAACGCTCCAATTCGCCGATGAGCCAGTCCCGGTAATCATCGACGGTCGCACCGAACCCTGTCGGCAAGGGCGCCCCGAAACCGGGCGGGGACAGGCGGATCGGGCCGGGTCGAGCGGGAGCGACACGTTCGAGCTCGACGAGCAGCGGCTCCCAGACCTCCGGCGTCTCAGGGAAGCCGTGGACGAAAACGGTTGGCATGGCGGGAACTCCGTTCATGTTGGTCCAACTGACCAGATGACCAATATGGTCAGTGAGTATACTCTGGGGACATGAAGACGAACACCACCCCGCGACGGCGGGCTCTCGTAGTCGGACTCGGCGTCAGCGGAACCGCCTCCGCGCTGCGGCTGCACAAGGCGAGCTGGGACGTTGTCGTCCTGGAGAAAGCAGCCGAACGTCGCCGCGGCGGATACTTCCTCACCCTCTTCGGCACCGGGATCACCGCGGCGGAGCGCCTGGGCATCGAGGTGCCGAACCGCTTCTCGACGGACATCGCCTACTACAACGTCGATCGCGCAGGCCGGCGGCGGCGCGGCATGGGCTTCGCCGAGGCCGTGGCCGGCGAGTCACGCCCGGTCGTGCGCGGCGACGTCGAGCAGGCCGCGTTCGACGCCCTGCCCGAGGACGTGGAGATCCGGTACTCGTCCGTTCCGGTCGCGCTACGCCAGGACGCGGAAAGCGTGCAGGTCGACATCGAGGACCTGGCCGCGGGGACGGTGACCACCGAACGGTTCGACCTCGTCGTCGGGGCCGACGGCCTGCGCTCGACCGTGCGCCGACTGGCGTTCGGGCCCGATGATGGCCGCATTCACCGTCTCGGCTACATGCTCGCGGCGTGCGCCCTGCCCGGCCCGGTCCCCGGTTTCCGGGGCACGGACGGGATCATCATGTCCGAGCTGGGCCGGTCGGCATGGGTGTTCGCCTTCGCCGACCGGCCACCGACGGTGCTGTTCAACTACCGGACCGACGATGTGGACGGCGAGTTCACCCGGCCCGCCATCGACTCGTTGCGGGCGGCGTTCGGACCGGAGCCCGCGGGTGCGACGCTCGGCTGGCTGCTCGACCGGTTCGAGCAGGCGCCGGACCACCTGTTCGACACCGCCGAGCAGGTGCGGCTCGACACGTGGCACCAGGGCAGGGTGGTGCTCGTCGGCGACTCGGCGTGGTGCCTGACCCTCTACTCCGGGATGGGGGCCTCCAGCGGCCTGGCCGGGGCCGACATGCTGGGCACGATGCTGGAGCGGTATCCCGGAGACGTGCTGCGGGCGCTGCGGGCCTGGGAGGAGAAACTCCGCCCCTTCATCGAGTTCCACCAGGGCTCCGGCATGGCCATGCGCAAGCTTTTCGTCCCGGCCGACCGCACCGAGTACGGGATCCGGTTCGTCTTCGACCACGTGGCGGGGACGACGCTCGGCAGAACGCTCCTCTCGGAGGCCGAGCACCGCAGCAAGGCCTCCCGGATGAAGACGATCGACATCGCCCTGACGTGACCCGGCCTCGGGGCCCGCCGCACGGTAGGGTTCACCCCCGTGAACCCCCGTGACATCATGACGCCGAAGAGCGAACGGGAGGAACCACGACGGTGAGCCGGCTGATCGAACACGACTCCGTCAAGGCGGCCAGAATCCTCGACAGCGCGCGCGAGCTGGTCCTCGAACACGGCGTCCGCAAGGTGACCATCGCCGAGATCGCCGCGGCCGCGGGCGTGGGCAAGGGCACGGTCTACCTGTACTGGGAGACCAAGGAAGACCTGCTCGTGGGGCTGGCCGCGCGCGAGGTACTGACCTGGATCGAGACCATCAAAAACCAGATCGCCCAGGACCCGCAGTCCATCCTGCCCCGCCGTCTCGCTCCGCTGCTCATCCGCACGACACTGGGCAACCCGTGGCTGCGGTTGCTCATGAGCGACGACAGCGCCCTGCGGCAGCTGCTCCACCGCCCCGCCGACCAGAAGCGCTTCGCCGAGGCCACCACGAGCTCGATGGGCAACGCGGTCGTGACGATCCTGCGCGACCACGGGATCGTGCGCGACGACCTCCCGCTGTCCAGGCAGATGTACGCCCTGCACGCCGTGCTGGTCGGGTTCAGCACCGTCATGAACGATGCCGGTGTCGCGGGCCCGCTCAGCATCGACGATCCCGAAACGGCCCTCGCCGACACCGTCCACATGCTGCTCGAACGGCCTCGTGACCCCGCCGCGCGCGATGTCGCCAAGGCCGCGGAAGCGGTGCGGGCCCGGTTCGCCGAGATTCACGACAACCTCCTGGGACTCGTCGCGGCGGGCGCCGCCGGAACCAGATGACCCGCGTCCTCAAGGCCGTGCCGTTCAGCTGCGGATCGGCCGACGCGGCGTAGGCCGGGCCGCATGCCAATCAATGTGGCCAAAGCGTGGCCCGTGCCATCCAAAGTGGCCGATCATGTCCTGTCTCACGAGAGCCGGCGTCTGTCTCACTGGGGCCGGGCCGTTCGGCCTTTTTGGAAGGACCGCGTCAGCGGGTCGCCGCCTTCAGGTACGCGTCGAGGTTGCCGATCTCGAAGCCCCGGCGTTTGATCTTCGCGACGAGGATCCCGAAGTCGCGCGCGAGGTTCGGGCGAAAGTGCAGCAGCAGGATGTCGCCGGGGCGGAGTTTCTTGTCGGGCACCTGGTAGGCGATCTTCCCGCCCGGCTGCACGGTCGCGGTCCAGAGCAGGAGCGCGTCGATGCCGCAGGCCTTGGCGGCCCTGCGGGTCAGGGTGTTGTGGTTGCCGAACGGCGGGCGGAACAGGGTGGGCGCGATGCCGGTGTGCCTGCGGATCAGCTTGGAGATGCCGCAGATCTCGGCCTTCTGTCCCTCGTAGCCGAGCGAGGGGAGGTTCGGGTGGGTCAGCGTGTGGTTCTCGATCGTCGCTCCCGCGTCGCGCAGGTCGCGCACGTAATCCCACTTGCCCGCGCCGAGGAACCTGCCGCCCTGGGCGGTCGGGTCGGCCGCGCCCCTGGCCTCCACGGCGTCGCGGGTGACGAAGGCCGCCACGGGGATCCGCCGGTCGCGGACCCGCGCCACGAAGCCGGGATCCTGCTCCCAGCCGTCGTCGATGGTCAGGAAGACGACCTTCCGCCTGGTGGGGATGGAACTGATCACCGGAGGCAGGCCGTCGCCGGGACGCGGGATCCTGCCCACCTCACCCGGCCTGGGCGTCACCCCGGGCGGCCCGGCAGGTCTCGCCGCCTGGTCGCCGGAGCCGGAGGGGGGCTTCGACGCGCGGGAGGCGCCCGGCGCGGGGGTGGCGCCGCCGTCGGTTCCACCGTCGAGGCCCGTGGCGCACCCGGCGCTCATCGCCAGGGCCGTCGCGGCCGCCGTCCTGATCGTCCAGTATGTCCCCGATGCCATGGGCGACCATCCTGCCAGCAGCCGGGAGCCCGACCTAGCGGGTCTGAAGGGGCTGAAGGGTCCGAAGAGAGTGAGTCCGGTGGCTATCTTGTGATCATCCCCTAATCAGGGTGGTTACGGGGGTAGGGTCAGCACTACCAAAAGCTGGGGTGGGAGCGGGGGTTTGCGATCACGGCGACCACGGAATCCTGGGATGGTCGTCTTGCTTGGTTGGCGCCGATCTGTGGCGCTACCTGCTGACGTCGTCATGTCGAGTGATCCGGCCCACCTGAGGAGAACCGTGACCAACTCAACCGCGATCGATGACGCGGATCTTCCCGTCGTCCCTGAAAACGGGGAACGGGGCAGTGATTTCGCCCGACTGTCGCGCCGGATCGCCCAGGCGGGGCTGCTCGACAGGCGCCCCGGCTATTACGCCGTGCGGCTCGGCCTGGTCACGGCGGCCTTCGTCGGCGGCTGGGCCGCCTTCTTCGCCCTCGGCGACTCGTGGTACCAGCTGCTGGTGGCCGCCTTCCTCGCGGTGGTGTTCGCCCAGATCGGGCTCGTCGCCCACGACCTGGCCCACCGCCAGGTCTTCCGCTCCCGCCGCTCCAGCGAGATCGCCGGGCTGGTGGCCGGAAACGTCGCCATCGGCATGAGCTACGGCTGGTGGATGGACAAGCACACCCGCCACCACGCCAACCCCAACCACGAGGACCACGATCCCGACGTCAACCCCGACTTCCTGATCTGGTCGCACGAGCAGGCCGCCAACAGCAAGGGGCTGCCCAGGTACGTGGGCCGCTGGCAGGCGTTCCTGTTCTTCCCGCTGCTCACATTCGAGGGGTTCAACCTCCACGTGTCCAGCGTCCGGGCGCTGCTGCGCCCGACGATGAAGCACCGGGCCGTGGAGGCGTCCCTGCTGGTCGTGCACGTCGTCCTGTACGTGGGCGCCCTGTTCGCGGTGCTGTCGCCCGTCAAGGCCGTGGTCTTCCTCCTCCTGCACCAGGCGATCTTCGGCGTCTACCTGGGCTGCACCTTCGCCCCCAACCACAAGGGCATGCCGATGCTCAGGGGCGAGGAGAAGCTCGACTTCCTCCGCCGCCAGGTGCTGACCTCGCGCAACGTGCGCGGCAGCAAGGTCCTCGACGTCGTGCTCGGCGGCCTCAACTACCAGATCGAGCACCACCTCTTCCCGAGCATGCCGATGCCCAACCTGCGCCACGCCCAGCCGATCGTCCGGGCGTACTGCGAGGAGCTGGGGGTCGACTACCTGGAGTCCGGGATCGTCAGCTCGTACGCGCAGGCGTTGCGCCACCTGTACGACGTGGGCGAGTCCCTGCGGGCGAAGACCCCCGTGCCCAGCTAGTTCGTGTCCGTGCCTCGCGCCTCTCGCTCCTGATCCGTGGACGCGGGGGGCCGGTGCGGGGTCGGCACTGGGGTAGCACTGACAAGGGCGGGTCGCGGCGGCGGGCAGATGTTGCTGTTATCCGCCCGCCCGGCGATTGCCTAGGGTGCTTGGTGTGAAGCTCGCAGGCAGTGCCGTGCTCGGCATCGACAGAGATCGTGTGTGGTCAGCGCTCCAGAACCCGGCCGTGCTCGTACGCACGATCCCGGGGTGCGAGCGCCTGGAGGAGACGGGGCCGGACACCTACCGGATGACCGTCACCGCGGGGGTGGCCTCCATCAAGGGCGTCTACCAGGGCGAGGTCGCCCTGTCGGAGCCCGAGGCGCCGGAACGGTTCGTGCTCAGGGCCCGGGGCCAGGGCGCTCCCGGCACCGTGGACGCCACCGTGGAGATCCGCCTCAGCGAGGTCGAGGGCGGCACCCGGATCGACTACGACGCCGAGGCCGTGATCGGCGGCATGATCGGCGGCGTCGGCCAGCGCATGCTGGGCTCCGTCGCGAGGAAGACCGCGGGGGAGTTCTTCTCCGCCGTGGAGAGCCACCTCGTCTCCGGGGGGATTCCGGCCGCGCCGGCTCCCGCCGACGGCGTTCTCGCCGGGATCGCGCCGGGCGGCGATCCGTCGCCCGTCGCGCCTGTCGTGTCCGCCGCGCCGGGATCGCCGGCCGCGGTGGGTCAGGCCGGGTCCGCGCACGTCTTCGAGCGCCCGGCCAAACAGCCCAGGCCCGGGGTGCCCGCCTGGTCGCTCCTCGCCGCGTTCGGGATGGGCGCGGGCGTCGCGCTCGGCAGCGCGGTGATCGGCTGGCTGCTCGGCCGTACCGGCGGGAAGCGGTGACCGCGCCCCCCGGCGGGGGGCGGTTCACGCTCGGCAGGGGTGTCCGCGGGAAGCGGTGACCGCGTCGGGGAGCTGATCACGTCCCGGTGAAGAACCGGCGGTGTTCGGGTCAAGCGGCCCGCGTGCTTGATCGGTGAAAGGTGTGCCTCCCGGCATTTTGGGATACGTCGGCCACGACGGGTGCCCGGGGGAACATGGAGCCGCTGCTGATCATGCACGCCGTGGCGGCGGTACTCGCCCCGGCGCTGGTGCGCCGCTTCGGCCGGGACGCGTTCTTCCCGCTCGCCGTACCGCCCGCCTGCGGGTTCGCCTACACGGTCTGGATCGCCCTGACCGGCGTCCCGGTCGAGTCGCACCATGACTGGGCGCCCGCCTTCGGTCTGGGGCTGTCCTTCCGCGCCGACGCGCTGGCCGTGCTGATGATGGCGCTGGTCACCGGCGTGGGCGCGCTGGCCGTGCTGTACTGCTCGCGCTACTTCGACGCCACCGCCGAGGGGCTCGGCCGGTTCGCCGGGGTGTTCACGGCCTTCGCCGGGGCGATGCTCGGCCTGGTGGTCGCCGACGACCTCCTGTCGCTGTACGTGTTCTGGGAACTGACCACGGTCTTCTCCTACCTGCTGATCGGCCACGACCCCCGGAGCAGGGGCGGCCGCAGGGCCGCGATGCAGGCGCTGACCGTCACCACGTCCGGCGGGCTGGCGATGCTGGCCGGCATGGTCGTGCTCGGCGAGGCCGCGGGGACGTACCGCGTCTCCCGGATCGTCGCGGACCCGCCGTCCGGCGGCCTGGTCCCGGTGGCGGCGGTGCTGATCCTGGCCGGCGCGCTGTCGAAGTCGGCGATCTTCCCGTTCAGCATGTGGCTGCCCGCCGCGATGGCCGCGCCGACGCCGGTCTCGGCCTACCTGCACGCCGCGGCGATGGTGAAGGCCGGGGTCTACCTGATCGCCCGCCTGGGCCCGGCCTTCGGGGAACTCGCGGTATGGCGCTGGACGGCCGTGGTCCTCGGCCTGCTCACCATGCTGCTCGGCGCGTGGCGGGCACTGCGCGAGTACGACCTCAAGAAGCTGCTCGCCTACGGCACGGTGAGCCAGCTGGGGTTCTTGACCGTGCTGTTCGGTGCGGCCACCCGCGACACCGCGATCGCCGGGGCCGGGATGCTGCTCGCGCACGCATTGTTCAAAGCGGCCCTCTTCCTGGTCGTCGGTGTCGTCGACCGCTCCACGGGAACCCGTGACCTGCGCGAGCTGAACGGCCTGCGGCGCTCGGCGCCGTGGCTGTTCGCGACCGCCACCGGGGCCGCCGCCTCGATGGCGGGCATCCCGCCTCTCCTGGGGTTCGTCGGCAAGGAGGCCGCCTTCGAGTCGCTGCTGACCGGGCGGCCCGCCGACACGGCGGTCCTCGCGGGAGTCGTCCTCGGGTCGGCGCTCACCGCCGGCTACAGCGCGCGCTTCCTGTGGGGTGCCTTCGGCGCCGGCCGAGGCTCGGAACCGGTGCGGGTGCGCCGCAGCGGCGCCCCGATGTTCCTGCCGCCCGCACTGCTCTCCGGGCTCGGGCTCGTCGCCGCCCCGTTCGCCGGGCGGTACGGCGAGGCGATGGAAGGCTACACCGGCACCTTCCCCGGCCCCGGCCACGGCACCCACCTCGCGCTGTGGAGCGGCGCCCCGGTACCGCTGCTGCTGTCGGCGGCCGCGCTGGCGGGGGGAGCGCTCCTCTTCCTGTTCAGGGAACCGCTGGCGCGGGCGGGGACGGCACTGCACGTGATCGACTCCGGCCGGGTCTACTGGGCCCTGATCCGCGGGCTGGGCCGCTTCTCCCTGCAGCTGACCGGTGTCGTCCAGCGGGGCTCGCTGCCCGACTACCTCATGATCGCGTTCGTGTCCCTGGCGGGGGTCGCGGTCTTCTCGCTGCTGTACGGACCCCCGCCCGGCGCGCGTCCGGACGTGGTGCTCTGGGAGCGCGTCGAGCAGCCCGTCATCGGCGTCCTTCTCATGGCCACGGCCGCCGCCGTGCTCAGGGTGCGCTCGCACGTCGTGCTGGTGCTGGTGGCGGGCCTGACCGGGTACGGCACGGCGCTGCTGTTCCTCGTCCACGGCTCGCCCGACCTGGCCCTGACCCAGTTCCTCGTCGAGACGCTGAGCCTGGTCGTGTTCGTGCTGGTGCTCCGCAGGCTTCCCCTCGGGCCCCGGGAGGATCGGCCCCGGGTGCCGTTCGCCGCGCGGCTCACCCTCGGCGTCGTGAGCGGCGCGGTGGCGGCCGGGGCCGGGGTGCTCGCGATGAACGCGCGGCAGGCGACGCCGGTCGGCACGCTGATGGTCCCGTCCGCGCGGGAGGCCGGGGCCGCCAACCTCGTCAGCGCGCTCCTGGTCGACATCAGGGCCTGGGACACCATGGGGGAGACCTCCGTGCTCGTCGTCCTCACCCTCGGCATGACCGGCCTGGTCTTCCTGCGCGGCCACTCGTACGCGCTGCGGCCCCCGGGGGGCGGGACCGGAGACGATTCCCGGACGTACTGGCTGGCGGCCACCCTGCCTCCCGGGCAGCGGGCGGTCATCTTCGAGCTGGTGGCCCGGCTGACCTTCCACACGGTGATGGTGATCTCGGTCTTCCTGCTGTTCACCGGGCACGGCGCGGTGGGCGGGGGGTTCGCCGGGGGCATGGTGGCCGGTCTCGCGCTGGTCGTGCGCTATCTCGCCGGAGGCCGGTACGAGCTGGCCGTCGCCGCGCCGATCACCGCCGGGGTGCTGATCGGCCTGGGACTCCTGCTGTGCACGGTCACCGCGTTCTGGGGGCTGCTGGCCGGTGCCGGGCCGCTGGACATGCTCCCCGCCGACCTGCGCGTCCCGCTCGTCGGCGACCTCCACCTGTCGACCGTGCTGCTGTTCGACGCCGGGGTCTACATCACGGTGATCGGCATGGCGCAGGACGTCCTGCGCAGCCTGGGCGCCGAGCTGGACCGGCGGATCGACGAGGGGGAGGATCGGTGACCGCCCCGCTGCTGCCCCTCCTGGTGGCCGGAACGCTCGTCGCCACCGGCGTGACGCTGCTGCTGGAGAGAAGCCTGGTCCGGCTGCTGGCCGGTGTCATCCTGCTCGGCAACGGGGTGAATCTGCTGATCCTCACCGCGGGCGGGCCACCGGGGAGGCCGCCGATCCTGGGCACGTCGGCCCCGGAGCGAATGTCCGACCCGCTGCCGCAGGCCATGGTGCTCACCTCCATCGTCATCACGCTGGGCGTCACCGCCTTCCTGCTCGCCGTGGTCCACCGGTCCTGGCAGCTCACCGGCGCCGACGAGGTGCAGGACGACACCGAGGACCGCCGGGTTCGGCTGCGGGCCAGGCGCGGCGAGCTGGGCCAGGACGTGCTCGACCGCCGGGAGGCGTACCGGCGGCTGGTCAGGGAGCAGCGCGCCGAGCTCGCCCGGCTGCGGGAGGCCCACCACGAGCGGGAGCGCAGGGAGGCCGCGGAACTGGAGCAGCGGATCCTCGACGTCAACGTCGACCTGGGGCGCTGGCTGCAGGAGCACAAGGACGAGGGCCTGTCCGCCGAACAGCTCGCCGAGCGTTTCGCCGAGGCGCAGCGCGCGGAGGACGTCTCCAAGGAGGAGCGGCGCAAACGCGTACGGGAGATGCGCGCCGAGTTCGCCCGCAGGGAGCGGGAGCAGGACGCGCGGGAGCGCGAGATCCGCAGGCGGTTCCGCGCCCGCCGGCGCGACGTCCGCAGGCGGATGCGCGCCGCGATCCGCGCCGACCGGGCCCGGCAGGCCAGGGCGCAGGATCGCGACCTGGAGGGGGAGGACTGATGCGGGCTCGCGTCCCGCGCGGTGGGGAGTCCCGGAGAGAGGGGGAGGGCCGGTGGAGGCGCTGATCCCGGTGCCCGTGGTGCTTCCGCTGCTGGCCGCCGGGCTCAAGCTGGCCATCGGCCGGAAGCTGCAGCGGCTCCAGGCGCTCATCAGCCTGGGCACGCTCGCGGTGGTGCTGCTCGTGTCGCTGCTCCTGCTGCCGGCCGCCGACCGGGAGGGGCCGCTGGTGGCCCACGCCGGAGGCTGGGGAGCGCCGATCGGCATCGCGCTCGTCGCCGACAGGCTCTCCACCCTCATGCTGGCGGTCTCCTCCGCGATCACGCTCTGCGTGATGATCTACTCGCTGGCCCAGTCCCGCGCCGACCAGGAGCACAGGGCCCCGTTGTCGATCTTCCATCCGGCTTATCTGATCATGGTCGCCGGGGTGTCGGACGCCTTCCTCTCCGGTGACCTGTTCAACCTCTTCGTCGGGTTCGAGATGCTGCTCGGCGGCTCGTACGTGCTGCTGACCTTCGGCGGGACCGAGGCCCGCATCCGGGCGGGGGCCACCTACGCGGTGGTGGGGCTGACAGCGTCGCTGCTGTTCCTCGTCGCGATCGCGGTGGCCTACGCCGCGACCGGCACCGTGTCGATGGCGCAACTGGCCGAACGGTTCTCGGTGCTGCCCCAGCACATCAGGCTGCTGGTCGAGCTGACGCTCCTGCTGGTCTTCGTGGTCAAGGCCGCGATCTTCCCGATGTCGGCGTGGCTGCCCGACTCGTACCCGACCGCGCCCACCCCCGCGACGGCGCTCTTCGCGGGGCTGCTCACCAAGGTCGGCATCTACTCGATCATCCGGCTGGAGGCGCTGCTGTTCCCCGGAGGCCCGGTGAGCGGCCTGCTGATGTGGTCGGCGCTCCTGACCATGCTGGTCGGGGTGCTCGGGGCGGTGGCGCAGACCGACATCAAGCGAATGCTCTCCTTCACCCTGGTCAGCCACATCGGTTACATGGTGTTCGGGGTCGCCCTGTCCAGCGTCGCCGGTATGGCGGGCGCCGTCTTCTACGTCGCCCACCACATCACCGTGCAGACGAGCCTGTTCCTGGTGACGGGCATGATCGAGCGTCGCACCGGCACCACCTCCCTGGACCGGCTCGGCGGCCTGGCGGGGCCGGCCCCCGCGATCGCGGTGCTCTTCTTCGTACCCGCGATGAACCTGGCGGGCATACCGCCGATGTCCGGCTTCCTGGGCAAGCTCGGGTTGGTCCAGGCGGGGATCGCGGACGGCCGTCCGATGGCCCTGACCCTGGTCGCGGGAGGGCTGCTGACCAGCCTGCTCACCCTGTACGTGGCGGCCGCGACCTGGAGCAAGGCCTTCTGGGGGGCGCCGCTCCCGGAAATGACCACGGAGGGGGGAGCCGTGCCGGAGACCGGGGAGGACGAGGCCGGTGCGCGGGGGGAGCCGGGCGCGGGCGGTACGGCGGGGGCCGGAAGCCGAGGGAGCGGCGAGGGCGGCACCGGTGGGATCACCGGTGAGGCCGTCGTCACCGCCGTCGCCATGCCGGTGCCCATGCTCGCCGCCACGGCGGCGCTGGTGGTGCTGGCCCTGTCGTACACCGTGCTGGCCGGGCCGCTGTCCGCCCTGGCCGAGCGGGCCGCGGGCGAGCTGCTGGCCCGCGAACCGTACATCTCCGCGGTGCTCGGCGGTGAGCGGTGAGCGGGTCGGGTCCGGCGCTCCCGGTGCCCCGGGTGCTGGGCAGGCCCGTACCGCTGCCGCTGGTGGCCTGGCTGACGGTGGTCTGGCTACTGCTCTGGGGAGACCTGAGCGTGGGCAACGTGCTCGGCGGCCTGCTGACCGGGCTGGCCGTCGTGTGGCTGCTGCCCCTGCCGGTCCAGGACTCCGGCATCCGGCTCCGGCCCGTCGGGATCCTCCTGTTCCTCCTCCGCTTCGCGCGGGACCTGATGATCTCCAGCTTCCGGGTCGCCTTCTGGGCGCTGCGCCCGGGGGAGCCGCCTCCGGTCCAGATCGTCGAGGTCGGGCTGCGCTGCTCCTCGGAGACGACGGCCGTGCTGATGACGGTGGCGCTGTCGGCGCTGCCGGGCAGCCTGGTGCTGGAGGCGAACGTCCGGCGGAGGTTGCTGGTGCTCCACGTGCTCGGCGTCCCGGGTGACGCGCCGACCGTCAGCCGGGTCACCCGTGAGGACGTGATGCGGTTGGAGAACCGCATCGTGGCCGCCTTCGGCACCCGCGCCGACCAGGAGGAGCTGAGGTGAGGGTGGCGTACGGGGGAGCCGCGATGGCGCCGGCGTATGGGGAGGTGTCGCGATGGCGCCGGTGTATCGGGAGGAGCCGTGGTGACGGTGACGTATCGGGAGGAGCCGTGGTGACGGTGACGTATCGGGAGGAACCGCCGTGACGGTGACGTACCTGACCGTTCTGGTGCTGCTCGCCGCCGCCGCGGTGATGGCGCTCTACCGCCTGGTGTGCGGTCCCACGATGCTGGACCGGGCCGTCGCCCTGGACGTGCTCACCGCCGTCGTCATGTGCGCGATCGGGGCGGAGGCGGCGACGCACCGGGAGTACTCGGCGCTGCCCGTGCTGCTGGTGCTGTCCCTGCTGGGGTTCGTCGGCTCGGTCTCGCTGGTGAGGTTCTTCGCGGGACGTGCCCGGTGACGGTACCGGACGTGGCCGCCGCCGCGTGCCTGCTGCTGGGGGCGGGGCTGGCGTTCGCGGCGGGGGTGGGGATGGTCAGGTTTCCCGGCACCCTGTCGCGCATGCACGCGGCGACCAAGCCCCAGGTGCTTGGCCTCCACCTCGTCCTGCTGGCCATGTGGCTGCGCCATCCCCGCTGGGCGATCGCCGGGGCCCTGTCGCTCATCGCCGTCTACCAGGTGGTGACGGCGGCGGTGGCCGCCTACATGGTGGGAAGGGCGGCGCATCTCGCCGAGTCGCCACGGGACGACGGCACGGCCGTACCGCCCGGTGACGCTCGCGCTTAAGGATCTCCCGGCGTACCGTGTCGGTATGCGTGATGGACGTGCGGAGGATGCAAGGACCGAGGCCAGACGACTGATCCGTGATCTGCTGGGCGAGGAGCGGCCGGACGCCGCCCTGCTGCTGAGCGAGGCGAAGGCGGCGCTGGGCGCCGACCGCGTCGCGCGTTCCGTCGAGCTCGCACGCGGCGCCCCCCTCACCCGCAGATCCACCGAACTCGCCGCGCTGGCCGGTCTGCTGGTCGGCACTCGCGAACTCGGTGAGAAGTGGTGGCGGCAGGAGCGCGGTGGCAAGCTGCCCGCGCCTGACGAGGTGCTCCAGACCTTCACGGCGATCGAGCCGTGGACCGACCTGACCGTCCTGGAGATGCTCGCCGCCTGGATCGCCGACGACGTGGCCGACGAGACCTGGGGCCGCCCGTCCGCCGTCACCGACCTCAACTCCTGGCAGGCCGAGGACCGGGTCGAGCTGCCCGGGGACGCGCACCCCGGCCAGCGGATCGTGGTCTCCTTCGACGCGGGCGGCCGCCTCGACGCGGTGGTCGTGCGCCGTCCCGACACCGAGCTCGGCTCCAACCTCGACTTCGACTCCCTCCGCTACTCCCGCCCCGCCGAGGCCCAGTGGAGCTGGGGCGTCGCCGCGGGGCTCGGCCCCCACCGGCTGGACGAGCACCCCGACCCGTACGGGCAGCCGGTCGACGCCGAGGCCGCCGCGACCCTGCACGCCTGGGCGCTGCGCCACGGCGCCTCCGCCGAGCAGGCCGGCGAGATGTGGCGCGACAAGGGCGACGTCGTCGCCTCCATCGAACGGATCGACTGGATGTGGCGCAGCGGCGAGTGGTTCGCCTGGTGGCGCGGGGTGTCCGCCCTGGTCGACGGCGAGCCCGAGCAGCTGGCCGCCCGCCTGGAGGAGATCGCCTCCGTCCCCTAGCGGGACCGGCGGCGCGGACCGCTGTTCTCCCGATGCTCTTCCGGCGTTCTCCGGCGTTCTCCGGTGTTCTCCCGCTGTGCTCTCGGTGGCGAAGGCGCGGGCCTCAGCCGAACGTGTGCGGCGTCAGATAGTCCGGGATCACGACCTTCGTCTGGGGACTGACCCTGCGCACCGCCGCGACGAACTCGGCGAGGCTCTTCCTCGACTTCTCGTCGGCCTGCGGCGGGTTCCGCAGTGCCACCTCGAAGTTGTCCCAGTGCACCGGTACGACCACGCGTGGCATGTCCAGGGCCCGCAGCAGGCGCGGCACGTAGTCGTACGTGGACGACGAGGAGGTGGTGGGGATCATCGCGACGTCCGGGGCGAGACCGGTGAGGTTGCGCTCGACGAAGTCACTGCCGCCCATGAAGAAGACCGACGGGCCGCCCTTGACCGTCACCTGGAACGCCAGGGTGTCGCCCTCGGGCAGCTCGGAGATGTTCTCCGGCCTGCGCTCCGGCCTGGTCAGCCGGACGCCGGGGAAGACCATGGAGTAGCCGGCGTTGCGGCTGTGCAGCGACGCCACGACCTCGACGACGTAGTCGCCGAAGTCCAGGACCTCCCCGCCCTTCACCGGGCTGAGCAGGTTTTTATCCACGTCGAACGCCAGTGCCAGGTTGCACGTGGTGGCGGTGCCGACCACCCGCGCGCCGGTCGACGTCGCGATGTGCGGGACGTCGTTGAAGTGGTCCCAGTGAGCGTGCGTCACCAGCACCACCTTCGGCGTGCCCGTGTGCCTGCCGACCGCCTCGGCGTCGACCTCGAGCGGTGTGGCGGGCTTGAACGCGCCCGCCGCCAGGCCGGTGTCGAACCGCGTCACGTACGGGTCGACGAGGAGCGTCGACGCCCCCGCGTCCACGCGCCAGCCCGACGTACCGAGCCAGCGGAACGTCGCGGCGGTCTTCGTCCCGCCCGGACGCGATGTCGCGGCCCTGGCGGGGGAGGGGGTCAGGAGACTCCCGGCCATCGGCGCCAGCGCGGCCCCCGCCGTCGCGGTGCGCAGGAAACCTCTTCGATCGAATCGCGACATGTCTCCCCTTAGGTGCGTATGAACGTACGGTCGTCACCGGGATGCCCTGGTGACGACCGCCGGCCGCGTGCGGCCCGATGAGGACCCAACCATCGCCGGGCCGCCCACGTCCAAGATCCACGACCGTCGTCTCCCATAGGCGAACGCGTATCAGAGCAGCTGGGGCGGGTATCGCGTGGCACGCGGGGAGGCGGAACTCACCCGGCCCGCAGCGCGTCGACGGCGGTCCGCGCGGCCTGGCCGATCGCCAGGTCGACGTCGAGACGCCGGGTGGGCAGCTGCCCGCTCCGGGCGAGGACCGCCACCGCGTAGCTCTCGCCGGAGGGGTACTCGACGACCCCGGCCTCCATGTGCAGGCCCGGCAGGGTCCCCGTCTTGGCGGCCACCCGCGTCCCCGGCGGGAAACCCGAGGCGATCCGCGTCCAGAAGATCTGCCGTGTCATGTAGTCGCGGACGGCCGCGCACGCCTCCGGCGGCCCCGCCTCGTCCCGCCAGATCAGCCCGAGCAGCCGGGTCATGTCGCGCGCCGTGCTGGAGGTCGTGTGATCGGGATCGAGGACCCGCAGGGCCCGTACCCGCTCGGGGGGCAACGTCGGGAAGATCCGCGCGAACTCGGCGTCGTCCCGCGCCCCCACGTCCGCGAGCATCGACTCCAGCACCTGCCTGGGCCCGCCGATCACGCGCGTGCGCGCCAGCCCCAGCTCCGCCGTCAGCATCTGCACGGTTTCCAGGCCGATCCTCCGCATCAGCAGGTCGGCGGCGGTGTTGTCGCTGACCTGCATGGCGAAGTGGGCGAGATCGCGCAGCGACATCTCCACGTCGTCCGCGCACCCGGCGGTACCCCACCCGCCGAGCCTGTCCTCCGCCGTCACGAGAACGCGTTCGGCCGGGTCGAGCTGGCCGGCCGCCGCCTGGCGGGCGAACTCCAGGACCAGGAGCACCTTGAAGATCGAGGCGATCACGACCTGCTCATCGGCGCGTACGGCGATCTCGCGGCCCCCGGCGACGTCCAGTGCGTGCAGGTGCCCCTCCACCCCGGCGGCCGCGAAGATTCCCGCTATCCGTTCCTCTGCCGACATGCCCGCAACGCTATCCAGGTTCGTGGCCCGTCCGGACACGTCACCGGGTCCGTGCCGTGCCACCGGCCCGTGCCTCCGCCGCTGGATCGGTGCCGTGCTGACCCCGTCACCGGGTCTGTGCCGTGCCACCGGCCCGTGCCCTCGCCGCTGGATCCGCACCGTGCCACCGGGTCCGTGAACCCGCCACCGGGCCTGTGATCCGCCACGGGGCCGTGAGCGATCGCCTATCGTGACGCCGTGGACCTCTCCCGGCATCTGCGACATTTCATCGTCGTCGCGGAAGAACTGCACTTCGGCCATGCCGCGGAGGTGCTGGGCATCGCGCAGCCACCGCTCAGCCAGTCGATCCAGAGGCTGGAGCGCGAGCTCGGCGCCGAGCTGTTCGACCGCTCGCGCCGGCAGGTCGAGCTCACGATGGCGGGCCGTCTCCTCGTCGGGGAGGCCAGGCGTTTTCTGGCCGGTGAGGAGCGCCTGCGGGCGATGATGCGCCAGGCCGGCGACGGCGAGCTGGGAACCCTCCGGGTCGGGGTACCCCCGGAGATCCCGGCCGTGACGCTGCACACCCTGCTGCGGCACGTCACCGAGGAGACGCCGGGGCTGCACCTGGAGCTCCACGAGCTCACCACCCCGGAACAGCTGCGCCGCCTGACCTCCGCCCAGCTCGACGCGGGCCTTGTGCACCACCCCGTCGACGCTCCCGGCCTGCGGTCCGGTCCCGTCGTGGAGATCCCGCTGGGCGTGGTGCTGCCACGTACCTCCCCCCTGGTACTGGCACGGCCGGAGGCACAGTCGCGGACGGGGTCGGGGGGGCCGAGGTCGCGGCCCTGGGAGATCGCGCTGGCCGACCTCGCCGGGCACGACCTCGTCGTCTTTCCCCGCGAGACCTCCCCGGCGTGGTACGACCGCATGCTCGATGTCTGCCGCGCCGGGGGGTTCTCGCCCGTACGCCTCCAGCACGCCCGTAATCCGGAGTTCCTGCTGGGGCTCGTGCTGGCGGGGCACGGGGTGGCGTTCGAGCAGGAGGCGATAGCCCGCAGGGAGCCTCGCCTGGTCTGGCGCCCCCTGGCCGGCGCCCCCCTCCGGCGGGGGATCTGTGTCGCCTGGCCGGAGCGGTCGGCCCACCCCGCGGCCGCCAGGTTCGCCACCCTGGCGGCCGAGGTCCTCGCCGGGGACGCCGCCGGGACGCCGCGGGCGACGCCCGGGGCGGCGGTGACGCCCCGCCCCTGGTCCGTGGTCTACACCCCGTAGTTCCCGCCGGTCGCGCCCGTTCCTCCCCGCACCCCAGGCCGGTCGGGGAACGGGAGATCTTCGCCGCTTTTCCCGTCCGTCTCGCCGCCAGGCCGCCGCGCCCCGCCCAGTGTGTGCCGGGTTTCTCGCCCGCCTTTACCCGGCACAGGGAGAAGTCCGTAACGCAAAGAATGCTCTACCAGCACGAGACCATTGCTCTATCGACGTTCCACACATACGGGTGTAAACACAGATGAAACAACACATAAACGGCGACGAAATCAACACAATGTTCGTTCAGGGAGCGTGGCAGAAGATTCTGCGTCACGCACAGGTCATCGAACAGGTGGATGTGTCGCCGACGGAGGGTCTCCGGTCATCACCGGAACCGTCCGCCGCGAACCGGCCGCACCGAAGTACGCGGAGGCGCGGGCACGCGCGAGGACACCGCTGCCGGGGAACGGAAGCGGAATGGGCCCCCTTTCTCTGGAGAGGGAACCGGTCTCGTCGTCGCTGAGCCGGAGGCGAGCAGGTGAGGACGATCCCTCGCTCGAGGTTCCGTAAGGTCCCTTCCGTAGCCAATCAAGATCGGAGTAAAGCCGTGTGTCAGCACATTCCCACTTGCCCGTCCGCGGACGCCTTCGATCATGAGGCTGCTCGTCTCATGGTCTCTCATCCCGAGCAGGGATGGGGGTTGCTCTGCAACGGTGTGGTGGTTTTCGATGACACTGGGGAACTCCTGCCCGACGGACGTGGCATTCCCGCGCATCGCGCTCCCTGCGGGATAGCGACATGAGAAGGTTCACTGCTTTCGCCCTTTGCGCGGCCGCCGTCCCGCTCTCCCGCCCTCGTCCCAGAAGGGCCTCCTGGTCGCTGCTGCCCATCCCGGCCTCGGTGCCGAAGGCTCGGCGGCTGATCGGCGGCCGGCTGGCCCAGTGGGGAATCGACGGGCAGAGCGAGATCGTCCGGTTGCTCGCCAGCGAGCTCGTCACCAACGCGCTGCGCCACGCGTGGGGACCGATCCAGCTCACCGTTTTCTACCGGGACGGAAGGCTGCGCTGTGAGGTGGGTGACGCCAACCCCGCCCTGCCCCAAATGCGCGAAGCTCACGAGGACGACGAGGGAGGGCGCGGGCTGCAGCTGCTCGACCTGCTTTCCGGGCAGTGGGGCAGCGACCGCACGCCCGGCGGGAAGGTCAGCTGGTTCGAGCTGCCCTCGCACACGCATCCCGATGACACGGCGGCCTGAGAGGGCGGGGGCTCCCCGCGACACGGCTCACCCGCCACGACAGGAAAGTCCCTTGAAGGGACGAGACGAACGAGATGGACAAGATGGACGATATGGACGACCCGCGCCGCCCGGACGGTGGCATCCGACAGAACTCGGCAGGCCAGGCCCGTACGCGCACACGACAGGAGTCCCGGACGATGCACCAGATCCGAGTTCGCAAGCACTCACGACGTCGCGCCCGCGTCGTGCTGGACCTGCGGAGCCCGTCGGGAAGGCTGCTGCCCTACTGACCCTCGACGCCGGGTGTGAACACCCCGCCCGGCAACGGCCGCCGTCCCGCCGGTCATGCGGCCCGCGCGTCCTCGTCCCGCATTCGCATTCAGCGTCCGACTCCATGAGGGATGGGACGAATCAGTGGAATCAGCGGGTTCCGGCGTCGGTTGCAGCGTTATGTGAAGGTTGAAATCTACTCAGACGTTGTCTGTCCCTGGTGCTACATCGGCCACACCCGTTTCGCCCGTGCGGTGGAGCGCTACCGGGCCAAGGGCGGTGAGGTGGAGGTCGAGTTCAGGCCGTTCCAGCTCGCGCCGGACGCGAAGTCCACCGGAGAGCTCACGCTCACCTGGGCCGCGGCGAAGTTCGGCGGGGCCGAGCAGGCCGCCCAGATGTTCGGGAGGGTGACCGGGGTCGCCGTCGAGGACGGGCTGGTGCTGGACTTCGATCACTCGATCCAGGCCAACACCTTCGACGCGCACCGCCTCATCCAGCTCGCCGGAGAGCAGGGCAAGGGGGAGGAGGCGCTCTACGCCCTCTTCCGCGCCCACTTCACCGACGGCCTCGACGTCGGCTCCCGTGAGGTTCTCGCCGGGCTGGCCCGGGACCTCGGTGTGCGGGCCGACCTGGAAGGGGAGGACGGCGCGGCGGCGGTGAAGGAGGAGCTGGCCCAGGCCCGCGCCATCGGTGTCAGCTCGGTGCCGCTGTTCCTTTTCGAGGGCCAGTTCGCCGTCTCCGGCGCCCAGCCCGAGGACACCCTGCTCGCCGCCCTCGAAGAGGTCGCCGAGCGCACCGGCCAGTCACCGGCCGCCAGGGCCGTCAAGGCGGCCACGACCGGTGACGCCTGCGACGACGAGGGGTACTGCCCCGTCTGACACCTCCGGCGGGGGCGTTCCCCCGCCCCCAGAGGGATCATCGAGTCCACGGCTCGGGGCAGCCCCCGATCATGGCGTTTCCCCGCCCGCCGGAGGGGGTCAGCCGGGCAGGCCGAGCTCGCCGGAACGGTAGTGGCGGCGGCACAGGACCTGGTAGCGGATCGCGTCGGTGCCCGTGTCGCCGATGACGACCTGCTCGCCCGTACGGACCATCCTGCCGCCGACCACCCGGGCGTTCAGGCGCCCGGGGCGTCCGCACCAGCACAGGACCTCGACCTGCAGGCGGCTGATCTCGTCAGCCAGCTCGAACAGCCGCTGGGCGGCGGGGAACATCTGCGAGCGGAAGTCCGAGGCCAGGCCGAAGGCGTAGACGTCGACCCCGTGGCCGTCGGTGAGATCGGCGAGCTGCTCGATCTGGGCGACCGTGTAGAAGCACGCCTCGTCGCAGATGACGTAGTCGATGGGCTCGTGCGCGCGGACCAGGGCCACCAGGTCGAGGTCGTCGACGACCTCGACGGCCTCACTGCCCAGGCCGATGCGGCTGGTGACCTGCGGGGTGCCCGAGCGGTCGTGCTTGGTGAGCACCAGGCCGCGCCTGCCCTGGCGGCCGTGGTTGTAGTTCATCTGCAGGGCCAGCGTGGACTTGCCGCAGTCCATCGGCCCGAAGTAGAAGCGCAACACTCCGTCCCGGGAACCTGCGGGAACGGCGGAGAGGGCAGACAATTCGGTCACGGGGCGCCAGCCTAGTACTCCGGCCGCGCTCCGCGATCTCCACCCCTCAGGATCGGTTCGTCGCTTTCACCTGCCGTCGGGGCGTACGGGACCTCCTGCCGCGCCCGGCGGGACCGTTTCCGGCCTCACCGGGAGAAGCCCCCGGCCCGCCCGGGAGAACAGGGGAAACGGGGGGATCGGGAAGGACCCCGGTGATTCGGGGAGTCGGGAGGAGACGCGGAGAACCGAGGGGCCCGCCCATCCCGGCGGACGAGCCCCTCGGCCGTGGGTCAGAGTTCGCCGCTCTCGATGGCCGCCTTGAGGCCCGCCTGCGTCGCCTGGTGGGAGGAGACGCCGTTCGTCACGGTGAAGTCGATGAGCAGGATGCTCGCCTCGAAGGTGAGGTGCTCGGTGACGCGCGTCCGCCCGTCGCTCAGGTCCTCGAAGACGATCTTCTGGTGCGTGACGACGTTCGGCAGCGTCCAGGTGTCGGTCTCGTAGTAGAGATCGTCGCGGTGGATGCGCTGCTGCGCGTGCGTGTTGACGGTGACGGGCAGTCCGGCGACCGGGATGTCCTCCACGGCCGTGAAGTTGACGTGGCGCGTCCCGGCCTCGGTCCAGTCGGCGTGGGTGACGACCCGCTTCAGGAACGAGTGCATGCCGAGGTGGTTGTTGATGTTCGAGTAGGCGTCGAACACGTGCTCCACCGGCGCGTTGATCTCGATGGAGACGTCGCGCTTGGCCTGGCTCCTTCCCGTTATCGGGAGGGGGGCGGTCAGGCACTCGTAGAACCTGTGGGTGTCCCACGCGATCTGCCACTGGGCGGCGAGCACGGGGTCGGTGTCGGCCCGGGCGGGGGAGGAGAACACGGTGAGAAGGAGGGCGGCGGCGGACAGCGGGGCCACGAGGAGCCGGAGGAGCTTTGTCACAGATACCTCTGAGGACCGAATGAAAGTAGTGAATGTCTTCTATCTCATCCGATCGTGGTTTCAGTGCCCCCGTCATGGATCGTGATCTCCATGTTTCGTGGACGGCCCGCCCTCGTACATCCGCCCGAAAGGTAACGATCTACACCTGACGGTGAGCTGTGGGTCGTATAAGGATGTTTGGAGAGAAGATGCGCTGGTAGGAGTGGGTGGTTCCCGGTTGACAAGCCGTGACATGCCCTGACTTGGCGTGACGGTGAAAACCGTGGGAGATTCCTTTTGGTCTATCGAAAAGTGGGAGAATCTGTGACGACCACCAACAACTCCGCTCCACCCCTCGGCAAGACCCCGGCCGTCGTGACCCCCGGTCCCTCCGGCACGGAGACCACGGAGATGCCCGCGGCGCTCGCGGCGATGATGACCGAGGACGAGGCCGTCGCCGCCCAGGCCGAGGCCGCTCGCTGGCGGTACGGGTTCTACGTCGTCGTCATGGGGCTCGTGGTCATCCTGATCGGCTTCGTGGTGATCGCGCTGCGCGAGGGCGACACGGCCGCGCCGTTCGCCGGGCTCGTCGGGGTCTCGGGCGCGGTCATCGGCGCCTACTTCGGCGTGCAGGTCGGCCAGTCCGGCAAGGACCGGGTCGAGGCCGAGCTGCGCCGTACGAACGAGATGGCCATCCGTCTCGCCGCCAAGATCCACGCGCACGACGCCGACGCGGTGATCAACACCACCATGGGCCCCCGCCGCCGCTAGGGTCCGCTTCCGCGGCCTCACCGGCCCGCCGACCGTGGCGGGAATTCGTCCCGGCGAGGCGGCGGAACCGTCCCGGCGAGGCCGCCCCCCGCCAACACTGCCCAAGGATCGGGCACAGCTTCGGCAGGGTCCGCCGATTTGTGGACTCGCCTGGACTGGGTAGACACGGGGGCATGCGCAGCGTCCGTATCGGGGTCGACACCGGAGGCACGTTCACCGACGTGGTCGCGGTGGACGAGCAGACCGGTGAGATCACCACGACCAAGACTCCCTCCACCCCGGCCAACCCGGCCGACGGGTTCATGGAGGGGGTGCGGAAAGTCCTGCGGAAGGCGGCCGGTGCGGAGGACGCGACCATGGATGCCGTGTCGGCCGTCGTGCACGGCACCACGGTCGCCACGAACCAGCTCCTCGAAGACCGCATCGCCGACCTGGGCTTCGTCACCACCGAGGGCTTCGAGTTCATCCTGGAGATCGCCCGCCAGAGCGTGCCGGACGGCTACGGCAACTCCTATTTCTGGGTGAAACCACCCCGCATCGTCCCGGTGCACCGTGTCAGGACCGTCGGCGGACGCCTCGACCACACCGGAGCCGAGGTGCGGCCGTTCGACGAGGAGCAGGCCGTCGCGGCGGCCCGGTGGTTCCGCGACCGTGGCGTCACCGCGATCGGCGTGTGCTTCCTGCACTCGTACGCCAACCCCGCCCACGAACTGCGCATGCGGGAGGTCCTCGAACGGGAGCACCCGGACGCCGTCGTCTCGATCTCGTGCGACGTGCTGCGCGAGTACCGCGAGTACGAGCGGTCGGTCACCACCCTGGTCGACGCCGCGGTCAAACCGACCATGCGCCGCTACATCGCCAACCTGTCCGAACGCCTGGAGGCGGCGTCGTCCACGCGGGTGGTCGCGCGGGCCGGGAGGGGGAGCGGCATGCCGTTCTCCGTCATGAAGAGCAACGGCGGCGTGCTGTCCGCGGCCGAGGTCGTGCACCAGCCGATCACCACCGTGCTCTCGGGCCCGGCGGCGGGCGCGCTCGGCGCCGCGCTGATCGCCGCCACCGCCGGGCACCCCTCGGTGATCACCCTGGACGGCGGCGGCACCTCGACCGACGTCGCGGTGGTCGTCGACGGGGAACCGTCCCTGACCACCGAGGGCAGCATCGGCCGCTACCCCTGCAAGATCCCGATGATCGACATCGTGACCGTCGGCGCGGGCGGCGGCTCCGTCGCGTGGATCTCACCCGAGGGCACGCTGAAGGTCGGGCCCAGATCGGCCGGGGCCGACCCCGGCCCGCTCTGCTACGGCCGGGGCGGCACCGAGGTCACCGTCACCGACGCGCACGTCTTCCTCGGCCGGGTCCCCCCGCACCTGCTCGGCGGGGAGATCCCGCTCGACGCCGACGCCGCCCGGGAGGGAATCGAGGCGCTCGCGGGCAAGATCGGGCTGTCCCCGGAACGGACCGCGGCGGGCATCCTGGAGATCAGCGCGTTCAACCAGTCGAACGCCATCCGCCAGATCACCGTCAAACGCGGCCTGGACGTGCGTGACTTCCCCATGGTCGCCTTCGGTGGCTCGGGACCGCTGCTGGTCTGCCGGTTGATCGACATCCTCGGCCTGCCGTCGGTGATCGTCCCGCCCGAACCGGGAAACGTCTCGGCCTTCGGGCTGCTCACCGTGGACGTCAAGAACGACTACGTGCGCACCTTCGTCACCCGCGACCTCTCCCTGGAGAGCGCCGAGGAGATCTTCGGCGACCTGGAGGGGCAGGCCGCCTCGGCCCTGGACCGCGAGGGCTTCGCCACCGGCGCGCACGTCTACGCGCGCAGCGCCGACCTGCGCTACTACGGCCAGGCCTACGAGGTCAGGGTGCCCGCGCCATCGGGCCCGCTGGACGAGGACTGGCGGGCCGAGGTGCTGGATCGCTTCCACACCGAGCACCGCAAGCTCTACGGGTACGGCTACCGCGACGACCCCCGGCACGGCGTCGAGTGGGTCAACCTCCGAGTCTCCGGCATCGGCCCGATCACCCGCCCCGTCATCCGGCGCGGACCCCACGGCGACCGGCGGCCCGAGCCGGTGGCTTCCCGCGAGGTCTTCTACGACGAGTGGGGCACCACCCCCATCCACCGCCGCTCCGACCTGGCCGCCGGAGTGGAGATCGCCGGCCCGGCGGTCATCGAGGAGTACGGCTCCACGCTGCCGCTCCACCCCGGCTTCACCGCGACCATGGACGAGTTCGGAAACCTGGAGGTACGCCGTGCATGACGCGGAGCGAGCCCGACGCGGCGAGCGATCAGTGAGTGCGCAGCGAGCCCGGTGCGGTGAGCGGAGTGGTCGGCGAGGGACGAGCGGCCCGTGTGGTGAGCGAGGAGCGGTGAGCGACCGATGAGTGCGCAGCGAGCCCAAGGCGGGGAGCGGCCGGTGAGCGTGGCCGACCCGGTGCTGGTGGAGATCGTCGAGGGGACGCTCGCGTCGGTGGAGATGGAGGTCGAGACGGCCATCGCCCGTACCGCCCGCTCACCCATGATCCGCGACGCGCACGACTTCCGCGCGGGCATCCACGACGTACGGCTGCGCAAGCTGACCGGCAGGTCCTACTCGGCGCTGGTCCAGCCGATCGTCAGGGACTTCCCGGTCGGCGAGATGAAGCCCGGCGACGTGTTCTTCCACAACGACGTCTACCTGTCCGAGGGCGGCATCGGGCATCTGCCCGACCTGTGCGTGACGGTCCCGGTCTTCCACGACGGGCAGGTCGTCGCCTTCGTGCAGGCGTTCGGCCACCACGACGACATCGGCGGGGCCGTACCGGGCTCCATGCCGAGCAACGCGCGCAGCGTGTTCGAGGAGGGACTGATGGTCCCGCCGATCAAGCTGTGGGACGAGGGCGTGCCCAACCGGGCGGCGCTCACGATCATGACGCGCAACTCCAGGATGCCCGACTCCCTCGCCGGAGACCTGGACGCCGAGTGCTCGGCCTGCCTGATGGGCGCGCGGCGGCTGGGAGAGCTGTTCGACCGGTACGGGCGCGAGGCGGTCGAGGCGTGCTTTGACGCGATCATTTCCAACACCACCGAGACGTTCCGCAGGGAGCTGCTGGCCAAGATCCCCGAGGGCACGCACGTCTGGGAGGACTACGCCGAGCACGACGGCGTCGACGAGCCCCGCCTGCACACGCAGCGGATGACCCTCACCGTCGACCACTCCGCTCCGGTGCCTCTCGTCATCGACTTCACCGGCACCTCCCCGCAGGCCAAGGGCCCGATCAACCACGCGGGCGACTACGCCGACGGGGTGTTCCTGAAGAAGTGGCTGGCGCCGATCCTGCGCAACCTGGCCGACACCCCGGAGCGGATGGCCGAACTCGACGTCAACGAGGGTGTCGTGCCCCTCATCGAGATGCGTTTCCCCGAGAAGGGCACCCTGCTCACCCCCGTCTTCCCCGCCCCCACCAACGCCCGCACGTTCGTGATCCTGCGCCTGCTGGGCGTGCTGGCCGGGGTGCTGGCCAAGGCGACCGGCGGCCGGATGCCCGCCGACCAGGAGACCATCCGCTACACCGGCGTCTACGGCGACGGCGTCGACGGCACCCCGTACCTGATGAGGGAGGTCCTCGGCGGCGGCTCCGGCGGCCGGTGGTACGCCGACGGCGAGGACACCATCCACGTGGTGCCCGACTCGCGCAACATCCCGGTCGAGTTCGCCGAGTCCCGCTGGCCGTTCCGGGTCGAGCGGCTCGGCCTGGCCCGCGACTCCGGCGGCCCCGGCCTCTACCGGGGCGGCCTCGGCTACGACAAGCACCTGCGGATGCTGCGCGACGCCTCGTTCATGTCCATCGCCGACCGCTCGATCCTGTCGTGCTGGGGCGTGAACGGCGGCCGGGCCGGACAGCCCTTCGTCGTGGAGATCGAGGGCAGGGAGATGGAGGGCCTGGTGGACGACTCGCCGGTCCGCGCCGGTGAGATCATCCGCGTGCGCACCACGGGCGGAGGCGGCTGGGGCTCCCCGCTGGACCGCGACCCCGCCCTGGTGGCCGCCGACGTCCGGGACGGCAAGGTCTCCGCCGACGGCGCCCGCGACGACTACGGGGTCGTCCTGTACGGCGACCTCGACGATCTCCGGGTGGACGCCGAAGCCACCGAGGCCCGCCGCGCCGGCCTGCGCGCCGCTCTCCCGGCCGATCCGGCCGCCCGGCCCTTCTTCGACCGGGGTCCGGGCTTCCCCACCCTGTCGGGCGGCCTGCCGTACGCGGAGGTGGATCTCATGTGACGCTCGTGGAGCGGCTCATCTCCGGCGGCGGAGGGTGCGGGTGACGGTGAGGCCGCCGAGGGCGAGGGCGCCGGTCAGCAGGATGGCGGTCTCGGTCCACTGGAAGCGCCAGAACCGGTCGACCGGGTGGTGGTAGACCGCCTTGCGGTAGCCCTCGTCGATCAGGCACTCCTCCTTCAGCAGCTGGGCCCGTTCCGAACGGGCGTCCACCCCGGGAGGCGGAGGGCAGGCGCCGGCGGGCGGCTCGGCGATCTCCCGGCCGGAAGGATCGACCCAGGCCTCGCCGACCAGGTTGCCGCCGCCCTCGTAGAGCGCCGTCCAGCCGGTGGTGACGGTGCGCACCGGCTCGGCGTAGGAGTCGCGGGAGAAGAAGACGGACGGGACGGTCAGGGCGACCAGCGCCACGGTCACCGCCATCGCGGCCAGGGTGCGCCGGAAGAACGTCCCGGCGGCGGCGCCCAGGACGAAGGCGAACAGCCACCACGCGGCCGGGACGACGCCGATCATGGTGAACGTCCCGGGTTCCAGCGACTTGTCGCCGACCACGTCGCGGAACACCGGCAGCCACGCGCTGATCATCGCCGACAGGAGCAGGGCGGCGGCCATGACCATGCCGCCGAGCAGGCAGAGTTTGGTCACGAGCCACCGTCCGGGGGAGACCGACTGGGTCCAGGCCAGCGCGCTGGTCCCGCGCTCGAACTCGGACGCCAGCAGCGGTGCGCCCCAGAAGGCGCCGACCAGCGCGGACCCGGCGACGGGAAGCAGGCCGAAGACCATGAAGACCGGGTAGTAGTAATCGTCGTAGATCGTCGAGTTCACGCCGGAGCACGCGGCGGCGGGGCCGGGGCAGCCGGGCGGGGCCTGGTCGGCGACGTAGGCGGTCGCCCGCAGGCCGGAGATCAGCAGCAGCACCCCCAGGGCGAGCAGTAGACCGCAGGTCACCAGGATCTGCGCGCGATGCTGTCGCCAGGTCAGCCAGAGCAAGGAGGAATCCCTTCAGGTGGTTCACCCGGTACGCCTGGTTCACCCGGTACGTCCGACGGTCCGTGCGAAGGACCGCGCGAGGCCGGTGGTCCCGTACGGCGGAGCGGGGTGGATCAGCGGGTGGAGGTCAGGGCCGGGCGGGGGAGGGCCGCGAGGTCGGGGGCGCGCAGATAGGCCAGCACCGTCTCCTCCAGGTTCACCGGGCGGGCGGTCCAGCGCGGGTCGAGCGGCGGAGCGCCGTCCCGGACGAGCAGGGTGGCCCGCCGCCCGGCCCCGCCCCGCGAGATCACCGGCAGCCGGGCGGCGAGCGCGTCGGCGCCCTCGGCGGGGCCGGTCAGCAGGAGGTGCCCGGCCACCAGCTCGTCGATGTCGCCGCTGACCTGGACCCGGCCCCCGTTGACCACCATCAGCCAGTCGCAGGTCCCCTCCAGCTCCGACACCACGTGCGAGGAGAGCAGCACGGTCAGCCCCGTCTCGGCGACCGCCGCCATCAGGCCGCGCATCACGTCCTGGCGGGCCAGCGGGTCGAGGTCGGCCAGCGGCTCGTCCAGCACCAGCAGGTCCGGGCGCTTGGCCAGCGCGACGGTGAGCGCCACCTGCGTCCGCTGCCCACCCGACAGGCCGCCGACCCTGCGGCCGAGCGGAATGTCCAGCTCGGCCAGCCGCCCCCTGGCCGCCGCGTCGTCCCACCGGGGATTGAGCCTGCGCCCGAACGTGAGCATCTCGGCCACGCTGAAGCCCGCGTACAGCGGCTTGCCCTGCGCCATGAACGCGATCCGCTCCAGGTTCTCGTGCGCGGGCCTGCCGAAGACCCGCACGCTCCCCGTGGTCGGGGCGAGCAGGCCGACGGCCATCTGCAGCAGGGTCGACTTGCCCGCGCCGTTGGGACCCACCAGCGCGACCACCCGCCCGGACGGCACCGCGACCGAGCAGTCGCGCAGCGCCCAGGTCCGCCGGTAACGCCTGCCCAGTGCCTCGGTCTCCAGGGCGGTCACGCGATCTCCTCACGGGACGCGCGGGACTCGCGGGAGAAGTCGGTCAGGACCGAGGCGACCAGTGCCTCCAGATCCTCCAGGTCCAGGCCCGCCTGGTGCCCGTCACGCACCCAGCGCACCAGGTCGGCGCGCAACTGCGCGCGGTCGCCCGTGGAGGTCCGGCCCAGCGCCCGCTCCACGAACGTGCCCTGCCCCGGCCGCCCGCTGACCAGGCCCTCACGCTCCAGCTCGCGATACGCCTTCAGCACCGTGTTCGGGTTGATCGCCAGCTGGGCCACGACCTCCCTGGCCGTCGGCAGCCGGTCACCCGGCTGTAGCGCGCCGAGCCGCAGCGCATGCCGGACCTGGTGCACCAGCTGGAGGTACGTCGCCACCCCCGAACCCCGGTCGAGGTGGAATTCGATCAACGTCCACACCCTTTCACTAATTAAGTAGTGAAAGGGTGAAGCTCGCGCGGGGGAATGTCAAGCCCGGCCGGGTACGCCTCCGCGATAACCGCCGCACGGCACGGCGGGCCAGGAGATCTCGGTGATTCCCATGGCGTGCGGGGTGCGGGGGCGCGGCGGTCCTTGGGGGCGCGGGTCGCGGGGGCACAAGGGTTGCTGGGTGCGCGGATCGCCGGGGCGCCGGGTCGCGACGGATCTTGGGTGCGCGGGCCGCCGGGGCGCGAGGGTCCTCACGTGCGCGGGTCGCCTCCCGGGCCCGTGGTGAAGATGCGACCGAGGTGGTAGTCGACGGCACGCCGGACCTCGGCCATGGTGCGCCGTCCGTGGAGGGCGTCCATGCCCAGCCCGGTGACACCGGCCACCAGGAGGTCGGCCTCGTGGCGCGGGTCGAGCCCCGGCGCGGCCGTCCCGTCGCGCTGGGCCCGCCCGATGACACCGGCGACCAGATCCTCGAGGGGCTGGGCGTCGTGCAGGAAGACCGAGGCCAGCGCGGGGTCGGTGAGACTGCGGGCGTAGTAGGCGGCGAGGACCCTGAGAGCCGCGCGGCGCCGGTCGTCCAGCGGCAGGAACTCACCCAGGATCGCCCGCAGCAGGGCCCGGGAGTCGGAGGGGTCGGCCAGGGCCTGGCCGATCCGTACGCGGGAGTGCCGCTCGTTGTCCTCGTTCAGCAGCTGGAGCGCGGAGACGAGCAGCCGGTGCTTGCTGTCGAAGTGGTACTGGACCACGCGCAGCGACACCCCGGCCTCGGCGGCGACCTCCCGCATGCTCGCCGCGTCCAGCCCGCGCTCGGCGGCGATGCGCCAGAGCGCCTCGGCGATCTCGCGGCGCCTGGAGGAGCGCGCGCCCGGCTCGGGGGACGCGGGCGCGGGAGGCGGGTTCTTCCGCCGCCGGTACGCCTTGGCCTGGCAGCCGCGCGAGCAATACGCCGGAGGCCGCCCTCGCGTCACCGCTGGCAGCGGGGCGCGGCAGACCTGGCAGGCCGCCCTCTTTTCATCACGCACCTTCACAGTATATTCACAATATTATGTGATGTAAGTAGCAGGAAAGGCTGATCGATGCCTTTTGATCTCATGGCGCTTTGATACGTTCGTATCATCATCGTGCGACACATGAGGAGGTCGGCCATGAACGAGGCCTGGTATCGGCTCGGAATGCTTCTGGTGCTCGCCGCGGGTGTCTGGGAGGGGCCGATAGCGATCATCTTCCGCCTGTTCACCGACAAGGCTCCCAATGTTCTGACCGCGGCCAACTACCTGCCCGCCCCCTGGTGCCACGTCGCGGCCGCGGGCGCGATGATCGCCGCCTTCGCCCTGATCGTGCTCCTGGACGCCGGTCACAAGCGGGCATTGGCGCGCAAGGAGGGGCCGGGCGGTGGGTGATCGTTACCGGCTCCGGGCTCCGGCCGGGGTGGACTCGCGCGTTGGTCCGCACAGGTGCTAGCCTGGACTTAGTTGCGGTTGTGGTACCCATGAAACTTTGTGTGCACCTGGCGGATAACCCTTCAGGTGCATTTTGTTTTCCCGGTCATCTCCGGATGGGCTCATCGCGGCGACGCGAGGTTCGCACAGTGCGGATCTCGGCTCTGCCCCCTATCGAAGGAGAATGATCATGGCGACTGGAACCGTTAAGTGGTTCAACGCTGAAAAGGGCTTCGGCTTCATCGAGCAGGACGGCGGCGGCGCCGACGTCTTCGCTCACTACTCCAACATCGCCGCCCAGGGCTACCGTGAGCTGCAGGAAGGCCAGAAGGTCTCCTTCGACGTCACGCAGGGCCAGAAGGGCCCGCAGGCGGAGAACATCGTTCCCGCCTAGTAGCAACAGGCACATCACGGGCCGGGGCCCGCACCTTTCGAGGTGCGGGCCCCGGCTCGTTTCGTGTCCCCCGTCCGTGCGCCGGGCCCAGGACGGCGTACCGGCCTCCCGGTCACATGCCCCGAGGAGGCCGCGGTTCCGCCCGGCGACCGGGGAGACGTCCCTGGCCGATACTGGGGGAATGAACGTGCCCTCGGCCGCCTGGCTGCTCAGGCTCGCCCCACGCGGTGAGGTGCCCGAACCCGCCTCCTCCTCCGTGGTGCTGGCGGCGGCGGCCTCGCGCCTCGGACCCGGCCCGGTCGGCTGGGCGGTGAAGCTCGCCCACCGGATGACCGAGGACATCATCGAGCAGGTGCCCGAGCACGGCGGGGGACCGGCCCCGTTCGAGACGTTGCGGCGGTCGGTCGAGGCGACGGTCCTGACCGCTCTGGAGGGGCTGCTGCACGAGGTGCCGCCCACCCCGGACCTCGTCGCGCCGGCCGCGGTGGAGGGCGACGCCGAGCACGCCCGGCGCGGCATCGCGCTGGACCGGGTGCTGCGCGGGGTGCGGCTCGGCCACGCGATGCTGCATCGGGCGCTGATCGCGGCGCTGGAGGAGGAGCCGGAGGAGGTCCGGGCCGCCGAGGGCCGCCGGGTGGCCGAGACGCTGTTCGCCTACGCCGACGTGCAGGCCAGCCGGCTGGCCGAGGAGTACATCGCCGAGCGGGAGCGCTGGCGGGCCGGCAGCGCCGCCGCCCGCCGCCGGATCGTCGACGACCTGCTGGCCGGGCGCGCCGTGGCGGTCGAGAAGTCCTCGCGGACACTGGGGTACGAGCTGCGGAACCATCACCGCGCCTTCGTGGTCTCGGCCACCGGCCCCGAGACCCTCTCCGAGGAGGTCCAGCGGTTCGCCGAGACGCTCGGGGAGGCCACCGGGGCGCAGGGGCTGCTGGTGGTCCGGGCCGATCCACGCGAGACCTGGGTGTGGGCGGGCTGGGCCGCCCACCCTCCCGCGGGACTGATCGCCGATCTCCGCGATCGGCTGGAGGCGCCGGAGGGCCTGACGGCCGCGGCCGGACCCGCCTCCCACGGCCCGGCGGGGGTACGACGCAGCCACCACGGGGCGCGGGAGGCCGCCCGGGTGGGCCGCGCGGGCTGGCTGGCCGACTACGCCGAGAACAGGGTGCCGGCGCTGATCACCGCCGACGCCGAGCACGCCCGCTGGTTCGCCGAGGAGACTTTGGGAGAGCTCCTCGGCGGCGACGCGCGCTCCCGGGAACTGCGCGAGACGTTGCGCGTCTACCTGGCCTGCGGCCGGAGCCCGCAGACGGCCGCCGGGCTGCTGCACATCGCCCGCAACACCGTTGTTTACCGGGTGCGCGCGGCCGAGGAGATCCTCGGCCGCGCGATCGGAGACGACCCGCTGGAGATACGGCTGGCCCTGGAGATCGCCCCCACCCTGTCCTGAGCGTCTTGGGCGCGGCGACCAGTCGCGGCGCCATCTTCTGGCTTCCCGGCCCAAGCGGTCCGGCGGCCGCCCCCGTTCAATCGGAGGTGAACCCGCCAAGGAGGACAGATGCGCATGGCCGATCTCGCCGGACGGACGATCCCGGCCCCCGGTGACGAGACGATCGACGTTCACCGGGGCTCGTGCGGCCACTTCGGGGGCGCCGGCGCCTCCCGTACGACCCTTGGGACGGTCCGGTCATGACTCCGGCCGCCCACACCCGGGGGGAGCGGCCGCTGGTGCTCCTGCCCGAGGACCTGGCCGCGGTGGAGGCGATCCCGTTCGAGGAGCGCGACCTGCCGGCGAGCACGTACGAACTGCTCGCCCTGGCCGGCGCCCGCCACGGAGACGACCCCGCCCTGCACCTGCTCGGTGAGGGCGCGGACGACTGGCGCCGGGCCCCGGTCTGGACGTTCGCCGAACTGTTCGCGCGGGTGACGCGGGCGGCGAACGCCTACCACGCGCTCGGGCTGGAGCCGGGCGGCACCGTCGGGCTCATGCTGCCCAACAGCGGCGCCGCCTACGCGGCCCTGTTCGGCGCCCAGGCCGCCGGAGTCGCCAACCCGGTCAACCCGATGCTCGCCGAGGAGCACCTGACCGGCATCCTGACGCTCACCGGCGCCCGGATCCTGCTCGCGCCCGGCCCGGACTCGGCCCCGGAGCTGTGGCGTAAGGCCGAGCGGATCGCCGCGCGGCTGCCCGGGGCGCGCCCGCCGGTGCCGCTGGAGGAGTTCACCGGCTTCGCCGCCGGCCGGCCCGCCGACCGGCTGCTCGGCCCCTACCGGCCGGGACCGGGCGACCTGGCGGCCTTCTTCCACACCGGCGGGACGACCGGGACGCCGAAGGTCGCCCCGCACACCCACCGCAACGAGGTCTACATGGCGTGGGCGATGGGCTGTTCCGGCGGATTCCTGGACGAATCGGTCTGGCTGGGCGGGCTGCCGCTGTTCCACGTCAACGCCGTGCACGTGACCGGGCTCGCCCCGTTCCTGCACGGCCGGCCGGTGGTCGGCCTCGGCCCGCTGGGCTACCGTGACCGGGCGCTGATGGCCGACTTCTGGCGGATCGTCGAGCACTACCGGGTCACCGGCTTCTCCGGCGTGCCCACCGTGTACGCCTCGCTGCCGCCCGTCCCGGCCGACGTCGACCTGTCACGCCTGCGGGCCGGGGTCGTCGGCGCGGCGCCGCTGCCCCGCGGGGTCCGCGACGCCTTCGAGTCCTCGACCAAGGTGCCGATGCTGGAGGGCTACGGGCTGACCGAGGCCACCTGTGCCACCGCCTCCACCCCGGTGCTCGCCCCGCGTCCCGGTTCGGTCGGCCTGCGCCTCGCCTACCAACGGGTCAAGGCGGTCGAGCTGGACGTCGGCGGGACGTCCGTCCGCGACCTGGCCCCCGGCGAGAGGGGGGTGCTGGCCGTCAGCGGGCCGAGCGTGTTCCCCGGCTACCTGCGGCCGGGGCCCGGCGGGCCGGTACCCGACCCGTCCGGCAAGATCTTCGATGGCTGGCTGGTCACCGGTGACCTCGGCCACGTCGACGAGGACGGCTACGTCCACCTCGTCGGACGTGCCAAGGACCTGATCATCCGGGGCGGGCACAACGTCGACCCCCGGCCGATCGAGGAGTCCCTGCTCGGCCATCCGGAGGTCACCGCGGCCGCGGTCGTCGGCGGCCCGGACGCCCACTCCGGCGAGGTCCCCGTCGCCTACGTCACCCTCGCCCCCGGCGCGCGGGCCACCGAGGAGGAACTGGCCGCCTGGGCCGTCCGGCACGCCCCGGAACCGGCCGCCGCGCCGAAGGCCGTGCACGTCCTGGAGGCGCTGCCGGTGACCTCGGTCGGGAAGGTGTTCAAACCGGCGCTGCTGCGCGATACGGTCCGCCGCGTCGTCCTCGCCGAGATCACCGGGGCCGGGCTCATCGGGGCCGTCGAGACGGACGCCGAGGACGGGCGGGTCCGTGCCTCGATCACCGTGGCGGGGGACCGGACGGCGCTCGCCGCGCGGCTCGACCGGTACACCTTCACCCACACCTTCACCGAGCCCGAGCCTGAAGCGGGCCTCGAGCCTGAAGCGGGCCTCGAGCCCGAGCCCGAGCCTGGACCCGGACCCGGACCCGGACCCGTGGCGGGACCCGAGCCCGAACCCATTGCCGGACCCGGCACCGAACCCGTCGTCGGCGCCGCGGTGCACGCGTTCCTGGACCGGAACGTCGTCGGCCTCCTGGGCACGCTCCGTTCCGCGGGCATGCGCCAGTCCGTCGTCTACTACGCGGCCGACGGCGACCGGCTGCTCGTCTCGACGCTGTCCGGCCGCGGCAAGGCCAGGGACGTCACCCGCACCGGCCGGGCCTCGCTCTGCGTGGCCGGGACGCGGCCCCCGTACCCCTCGGTGACGCTGGAGGGCCCGGCCCGGGTGCGCACCACCGCGATCGCCGCCGACACCGCGGCCGTCATGGCCCGCATCGCCGGACACGAGATCACCGACCCGATCGGCGACGACGACCTGGCCGCCATGGGACGGGTGATCGTCGAGATCACCGTCGACCGCGTCTACGGCGCCAGCTACCTCGACGAAGGAAATCGATCATGACCCATGACGTGCACAGCGGCCTGCACAGCGAGCACGGCGGGACCCGCCGCGAACATCCGGGCCGTACGGCCAACCCGGTGATCAAGGTCGCCGACCTGGCCTGGCTGGAGTTCGTCAAGACCGACCTGAAGCGCGCCGAGACGTTCCTCACCGACTTCGGGTTCACCGTGGCCGCGCGCACCGACGCCGCCCTCCACCTGCGCGGCACCCTGCCCGGCAGCCACTGCCTGGTCGTCAGGAAGGGGCCGGTGTCCCGGTTCGTCGGCCCGGCCTTCCACGCCGCCGACCCCGCCGACCTGAACCGGCTGGCCGCCGCCACCGGAGGCCGGGTACGCGACCTGGCCACGCCCGGCGGCGGGCGGGCGGTCGACCTGGTCGACCCCGGCGGGCTCCCGGTGCGGGTCGTTCACGGGGTCGAGGAGCTGCCCGCCCTCGCCGGGCAGCGGCCCCTGCCGTTCAACCGGGGACGGGACCTCGGGCGGATCAACCTCACCCAGCGGCCGGCCCGCGAGCCGGCCGGGGTGGAGCGGCTCGGCCACGTCGTCCTGCAGACCCCGCGCTTCGGCAGGGCCCTGGACTGGTACCTGGAGACCCTCGGGATGATCGTCAGCGACTTCCTGTACCTGGACGGTCAGCGGGACCGCGGCCCCACCATGGCGTTCGTCCGCTGCGACCGCGGCACCGAGCCGGCCGACCACCACACCCTCGCCATGCACCTGGGCCCCGGCACCGGATACGTGCACTCCGCCTACCAGGTCGCGGACCTGGACGCGCTCGCCGCCGGCGGGGAGTTCCTCAAGAGCCGCGGCTACCGGCGCTCCTGGGGGATCGGCCGCCACGTCCAGGGCAGCCAGATCTTCGACTACTGGCGCGATCCCGACCGGCTGATGGTCGAGCACTTCACCGACGGCGACCTGTTCGACAGCACCGTCGAGCCGGGCTGGGCCGCCATGTCGGCCAGCGGCCTGGCCCAGTGGGGGCCACCGGCCACCCGCGACTTCCTCGGCTCCAACCCCTCGCCCGCCCTGCTGCGCGACGTGCTGAACGCGTTGCGCGCCGACAACGAGATCGACCCGGGCCGCCTGGTCGGTCTGATGAAAGCGATGAACAGATGAGTGTCAACGTACTGCGCACCCAGGACGCCTGGTGGGTGGAGAACGACGGCGAGGCCACCCGGGTGCCGACGTCCGCGACCACCACGGCCGAACTGCTCGCCGATCGCCCCGCCCTGGAGAAGGCGCGGCACGGCTCCGAGCGGGTGCCGGTGAGCGGGCTGCGCCCGCTGTCGCCGGTCACGGCCCCCTGCCGGGTCGTCGCGCAGATGGTCAACTACCGCTCCCACGCCCGCGACTCCGGCATGGATCCCGACAAGGTGCCGCCGACGTTCTTCCGCAAGTCCTCCGGCTCGGTGAGCGGCCCGTACGACCCCATCGAGGTTCCCTCCCACGTCGGCCTGCTGGACTACGAGGTCGAGATCGGGCTGGTCCTCGGCGCGCCCCTGCCGATCGGCGCCACCGTGACCGAGTCCGACCTGCCCCGCCTGGTCGCCGGGCTCGTGGTCGCCAACGACGTCTCCGCCCGCGACGTCCAGTTGAGCAAGGGCCAGTTCTACGAGAGCAAGTCGTATCCGACCTTCACCCCGCTCGGGCCGCACCTGACCCTGCTGGACCCCGAGGACTTCGCCCGCCTGCCGGACCTGCGGCTGACCCTGGCGGTCAACGGGCAGACCCGGCAGGACTCCACCTGGGACGACATGATCGTCAAACCGGCGCGGGCGCTCACCCTGCTCGCCCGCTTCCAGACCCTGCTCCCCGGCGACCTGCTGCTCACCGGCACCCCGGGCGGGACCGCGCTCAAGGCCCCGCCCCCGCTCGTGGAGAAGATCGGCGCCCTGCTGCCGCCCGAGGTGAAGTGGCGGACGTTCTTCGCCCGGCAGGCCAGGAACCCCCGCTATCTGCGGCCCGGCGACCGGATCAGCGCCCGCGTCCTCAGCGGCGACGGCCGGCTCGACCTCGGGACCCAGACCACGACCGTCCGGGCGGCCCGGCCGTGACCGGTAGCCCCGAGGCCGGGAGGCTGCCCGTCGTCATCGTCGGCGCGGGCCCGACCGGCATGACCGCCGCGGCGCTCCTGGCCCGCCACGGCGTCCCCAGCGTCGTCTGCGAGCGGCATCCCGAGCCCTACCCGCTGCCCCGCGCCGTCCACCTGGACGACGAGGTGCTGCGCATCCTGCAGAACGTCGGCGTCGCCGAGGAGTTCCTGGGCATCAGCATGCCCGCCGAGGGACTGCGGCTGGTCGGCCCCGACCTGTCCACGATCGCGGAGTTCCGCCGGGACCGGCCGGTCGGCGACCACGGCTGGCCGCAGGCCAACATGTTCGACCAGCCCGAGCTGGAGCGCCTGCTGCGCGCGAACCTCGCCACCCTGCCCGCCGTCGAGTTCCGCCCGGGCACGCTGGTGGAGGACGTCGAGAACGTCACCGGCGGACCCGGCCCCGTGCGGGTCTCGGTCCTGGACACCGCCACGGGGCGGCGGTCCCGGATCTGGTCGGCCGCGGTCCTGGGCTGCGACGGCGCCAACAGCACGGTGCGCACCGCCATCGGCGCCACCCTGAAGGGAGGCCGGTTCGCCGAACGGTGGCTGGTCGTCGACGCCCGCAGCCCCCGTCCCCTGCGGCACTGGAACGGTGTCCACCAGCTCTGCGCTCCCGACGCCGCCGCCACCTACATGCGCGTCGGCGAGGACCGCCACCGCTGGGAGTTCCAGATCGGACGTCATCCGCTGTCCGGTCTGGAGACCCTGCTGTCCCCGTGGCTCGGCGACGTCGCCTTCGGCGAGCTGCGGATCCTCCGGCAGGCCGAGTACACCTTCCGGGCCAAGGTGGCCGACCGCTGGCGGCGGGGACGGGTGTTCCTGCTCGGTGACGCCGCCCATCTGACCCCGCCGTTCATCGGCCAGGGCATGGGGTCGGGGCTGCGCGACGCCGCGAACCTGTGCTGGAAGCTCGCGCTCGTTCTCACCGGGGGCGCCGACGAGCGGCTCCTGGACACCTACCAGGCCGAGCGGGCCGCGCACGTCAGGAGCGTCATCGGCATCGCCGTCACCGTCGGCTGGATCATGACCTCGCCGTCTCCCTCCGCCCGGCTCGCCCGCCGGCTGGTCGCCACCGCGAGCCGCCACCTCCCCTTCCTGCAGGCCCGCCTCGCCGGTACGGCGCTGCCCCGCCTCCCCGACGGGCCCCTGGTGCGCCGGGCCCACGACCCGCTCGCCGGAGCCCTCTGCCCCCAGCCCTGGATCGCCGTCGAAGGGGAGACGCGCCGGCTCGACGATCTGATCGGCGGCTCCTTCGCCCTGCTGCACAGCGGGCCGCTGGTGCCCGAGCTGGCGGCCGTCGCCTCCCTGTGCGACGCCCGGACCGTCCGGGCGAAGGGGGAGCTGGCCCGCTGGCTGGCGCGGGCGGGCGCCGACAGCGCCCTGGTCCGGCCGGACGGGATCGTCCTGGCCAGCGCCACGACGAGGACACGCAGGCAGCGGTTCTACCGGTTCGACGACGCCTGGACCAGGCTGATGCCGGTACGGGGCCGGGGCCGCCCGACCTTCGAGACCACGGGGTGACCATGACCGATCCACGACGCGTCGACGTCCACCAGCATTTCGTCCCCGAGGAGTACGCGCGCTGGCTGCGCGCGGAGGGAATGCCGACCCCCGCAGGCCACGACCTGCCCGCCTGGAGCCCGGCCGAGGCGCTGGCGTTCATGGACCGTCACGGGGTCGCCACCGGGATCCTGTCGCTCACCTTCCCCGGCGTCCGGATCGGCGACGGCGCCCGGGCCAGAGGGACGGCTCGCGAGAAGGCCCGCGTCTTCAACGAGCTGGGCGCCGAGCTGGTCAAGGACCACCCCGGCCGGTTCGGCCTGTTCGCCACGCTCACCCTGCCGGACGTGGACGGCGCCGTCGCCGAGGCCGTCCACGCGCTGGACGAGCTGGGCGCCGACGGCGTCGTCCTGCTCGCCAACAGCCGGGGCACCTACCTCGGCGACCCGGCCTACGACCCGCTTATGGCCGAGCTGGACCGCCGCCACGCCCTGGTGTTCGTGCATCCCGCCGAACTCCCCGCCTCGCCGGTGCCCGGCATCCCGCCCTTCGCCGTCGACTTCCTGCTCGACACCACCCGGGCCGGCGCCCGCCTGGTGCGCAACGACGTCCCCCGCCGCTTTCCCGGCATCCGTTTCGTCATGGCGCACGCCGGAGGGTTCATCCCCTACGCCGCCTACCGGATCGCCGCCACCGTCTTCGCCGAGACCGGCCGCGACCCCGACCAGATCCTGGACGAGCTGAGCTCCTTCTACTTCGACACGGCCCTGTCCGGTTCGCCGGCCGCGCTGCCCAGCCTGCTCGCGTTCGCCAAGCCGGGGCACGTCCTCTACGGCAGCGACTGGCCGTTCGCCCCGGAGATCGCCGTCGGCTACTTCAACGGCCTCCTCGACGGCCATTCCGTGGACGAGGCCACCCGGGCGGGCATCCACCGGGACAACGCCCTGGCGCTCCTGCCCCGCCTCGCGAAACGGCCGGGCCTCTGACCCGGCGAAGGCGGGGGCCGGGGAGGAGCGGGAGGAGCACCTGGGAGAGCCGGGGCGGGCGTTTGTCGCGGTGAGGGCCGTCCGGCCGCTCGCCGTCGCGGGAGCCGGCGGAGCGCCCGTCCAGGAGTGAGACGCCGGTGAAGCCGGCCGTCGCCGGCGACGGTGAACCGGCCGTGTTGGCCGGTCCGTGTGGTCCGCCGGAGTGTCCGACGTCGCGTCCAGGTGAGCCGGCACGTGGGCGCCCCCTGTTTTCCCCGGCCGGAGCCGTACGGGAGATCGTGACGAACACGTCCCCGCGATCTCGCCCCCTCCCGTCCCGCTCGGTGATGGTATGGGAGATCATGGGGGTTCCTCCGTCCGGATATCGTGCCAAGTGGTCTCATGACAAACAGGCCGGGATCGGGGGAGCCCTCGTCGGCCGGGCCGACCACCACGCACCGGAGGTTGATCTTGCAGGGAGCACTCGGCGACATCGTCGTCCTCGACCTCTCTCGCGCGCTCGCGGGCCCGCACGCCGCGCAGATGCTCGGCGACCTGGGTGCCCGGGTGATCAAGGTGGAGCATCCCGCGGGAGGTGACGAGTCGCGGGGCTGGGGCCCGCCGTTCGTGGGTCCCGACCACGACATCTCCACGTATTTCCTGGCGGCCAACCGCAACAAGCAGTCGATCGCCGTCGACCTCAAGTCCGCCGGGGGTAAATCGCTCATCGAGCGCCTGGTACGGCAGAGCGACGTGCTGGTGGAGAACTTCCGCACCGGGGTCCTGGACCGGCTGGGCTTCTCCGTCGAGCGGCTGCACGAGCTCAATCCCCGCCTGGTCATCCTGTCGATCACCGGTTTCGGCCATGACGGCCCGGAGGGCGGCAGGCCCGGCTACGACCAGATCGCGCAGGGCGAGGCGGGGCTGATGAGCCTGACCGGCCCGTCCCCCGAGGAGCCGTACCGGGTGGGCGCCTCGGTCGCCGACCTGCTCGGGGGCATCCACGGCGCGTACGGCGTGGTCGCCGCGCTCTACGAGCGGGAGCGGACCGGCAGGGGCAAGGTCGTGCGGACCTCGCTGCTGGCCGCGGTGACCGGGGTGCACTCCTACCACGGCACGGCCTGGACGGTCGGCGGGCAGGTGCCCGGGGCGGGCGGCAACCACCACGCCTCCATCGCCCCGTACGGCGCCTTCCGCTGTGCCGACGGCATGATCCAGATCGCGGCGGCGAACGACGCGCAGTGGCGCAAGGTCGCCGCCTTGCTGGACATCGACCCATTTGTCACGAAATATGCGACCAACAGGGAAAGATTTGCCCATCGGGATGAGCTGATCGCCGACATGGAGCAGACGCTCACCAAGCACGACAGGGGGCACTGGCTGGCCGCGCTCGGCGAGGCCGGGGTGCCCGCCGGGGCCATCAGGTCCATCGACGAGGTCTACGCCTGGGACCAGACCCGCTCCCAGGGCCTGGTCGTCGAGGTGGACCACCCGGTGCTCGGCACCATCGAGCTGCCCGGACCGCCGCTCCGTTTCGACGGCGACCCTCCCATGCGGCATACCGCCCCGCCCGCCCTCGGTGAGCACGACGACGAGGTCCTCGCCTGGCTGGAGGAGCGCGAGCGATGACAGGCACACCCCCCCCTCCACGCCCGCGTCCCGTCCCGCGGAGCGCGGTCATGACCCCGGCGCGGCCCGACGCGCGCACGCTGATCGACACCTTCCTCGACCCGGGGACGTGGCTGTCGTGGGACGAGCCGCCCGCCGACCCCGCCGCGCCCGGCTCGGGGTACGCCGAGGAACTGGCCGCGGTCCGGGCCAAGACGGGATACGACGAGTCGGTGATCACCGGGGAGGGCCTGCTGGAGGGGCGCCGGGTGGCGATCGTCGCGTGCGAGTTCTCCTTCCTGGCCGGTTCGATCGGGGTGGCCGCCGCCGAGCGGCTCACCGCCGCGGTCGAGCGGGCCACCGCCGAGGGGCTCCCGCTGCTGGCCGCCCCCGCCTCGGGCGGGACCCGGATGCAGGAGGGCGCGATGGCCTTCGTCCAGATGGTGAAGATCACCGCCGCCGTGGCCGCGCACCGCGCCGCGGGACTGCCGTACATCGTCTACCTGCGCCATCCCACCACCGGCGGTGTCTTCGCCTCCTGGGGGTCGCTCGGGCACGTCACCGCCGCCGAGCCGGGCGCGCTGATCGGCTTCTTGGGGCCGAGGGTGTTCGAGTCGCTGCACGGCTACCCGTTCCCCGAGGGCGTCCAGGTCTCCGAGAACCTCTTCGCCCACGGTCTGGTCGACGCCGTCGTGTCGGCGAAGGACGCCCGGCGGATCGCCGTACGGGCGCTCGCCGTGCTGTGCGCCTCCCGCCGGGACCTGGATCCGGGGCCCGAGCCGGACGAGCGGATCCCCACGGTCCAGGCGTGGGACGCGATCAGCCGCTCCCGCCGCGACGACCGCCCCGGGGTGCGGGCGCTGCTCAAGCTCGGCGCCTCCGACGTCACCCCGCTCCACGGCACCGGTGTGGGCGAGAACGACCCCGGCCTGATCCTCTCCCTGGCCAGGTTCGGCGAGGCTCCCGCGGTCGTGCTCGGCCAGGACCGGCGGCACCAGCGGATCGACGCCCCGCTCGGCCCGGCCGGGCTCCGGGTCGCCAGGCGGGGCATGCACCTGGCCTCCGAGTTGGGGCTGCCGCTGGTCACCGTGATCGACACCGCCGGTGCCGCGCTGTCCAAGGCGGCCGAGGAGGGCGGCCTGGCCGCGGAGATCGCCCGTTCCGTGGCCGATCTGGTGATGCTCGACGCCCCGACCGTGTGCCTGCTGCTGGGGGAGGGCGCGGGCGGTGCCGCCCTCGCGCTGCTCCCCGCCGACCGGGTGCTCTGCGCCCAGCACGGCTGGCTGTCGCCGCTGTCTCCCGAGGGGGCCTCGGCGCTGCTGTACCGGAGCGTCGACTTCGCCCCGGAGATCGCCGCGGCGCAGGGCGTGAGATCCACCGACCTGCGCCGGGACGGCCTCGTCGACCGGATCATCCCGGAGTTTCCCGACGCCGCCTACGAGCCGGAGGCGTTCTGCGTCCGGGTCGCGCGCACCCTGGAGCACGAGATCGCGAGACTGCTGGAACAGGCCCCCGCGGACCGCCTCGCCGCCAGGCTGGCCCGCTACCGGCGGCTCGGCGTGAGCTGAGGGGGCCGGGGGGCGTTACAGCTCAGAGCCCTCCGGGACGAGAGGGACGGGCAGCCGCTCGATCCTGATGGAGAAGACCTCGTCGCGGGGGACGACGACCTCGTACGCCCCGTGGTCGACCATCCAGTAGCCCAGCGCCTCGGCCTTCATCCCGCTGTGCCCGGTGTAGGCGATGTGCAGGCTCTCCTCGCCGTTCTCCTCGGAGACGTCGAGGACCAGGCACGGCTCCCCGCCGAACGCGCCGACCGTGCGGACCAGCACCAGCCAGTCGAGGTCCTCGCGGGCGACGACCAGCCGCCAGTATCCGGAGGCCGCCTCGAAGCCCTTCTGGGCCTCCTCGTTGAACAGCACCACCTCGGCGCTGCCCGGACCGAGGGCCGCGGCGTACGTACGGCCGGAGTAGCGGGCGGCGAACCCCGAGGCCACCGGCTCGATCTCGGCGCTCATGAGGCGGGCCGCCAGCTCAGGCCGTCGTAGAGGCCGAAGAGGCGTTCCTCGCCGGGGACCACGTGGATGATCTCGGCCCCCGCGGGGATCGGCATGGGCGTGGTGTGGAACTGCGGCACGACGTGCTCCCGCGAGGTGGTGAAGCCGTTTCCGGCGAAGGGGGGTGAATCGTTCCAGTCACCACCCATGTGCGGGCCGTACGGCACGACGTAGGCGTCCATGTCGCGGGCGAACCAGCGCATCAGATAGATCTCCGGGACCGTTGCGGCCAGCTCCGAACCCTCGAACCCCAGGTCGAGACCGGCGAAGAGCTGCGCGGGGGTGGTCAGCCGCGCGCAGTCCTGAACCCGGTACACGTATCCGGAGATCACGGTGCGTCTGCCGGCCAGATAGGGCACGAGCAGCCGAGGCGGTATGACCTTCTGCATCTGCGTTCTACGCCCAGGTGGCTCACTCACGGTCGGCATTTTACGATCCGCCGACCTGGAGCCGCCGGTGTTCCAGGCACGGCAGGGCATTCCGGGTGGCAATCGTGATCTGCGAGTCGATTTCGCACATCTGTACGGCCGGTGTGGGTCCCATATCGGTGCGTGTCACTCCCATTGGATCGATCAGCATGCTCCGCCCGATCCCGAAGCCGTCGCGGGCCTCCGGATTCGGCGCCTGGCCCACGGCCGCGACCCAGGTGGTGTTCTCGATCGCGCGGGCCCTGACGAGGGTGGTCCAGTGCTCCTCCTTCATCGGCCCCGAACCCCACGCGGCGATCACCGCGAACATCTCGGCCCCCAGGTCGACCAGGGCCCGGGTGAGCTCGGGGAAACGGATGTCGTAGCAGGTGACCAGGCCCACCCGGAGCCCGGCCAGCTCCACCACGACCGGGGTGTCGCCCGGCGCGACCAGCTCGGACTCGCGGGCGCCGAAGGAGTCGAACAGGTGGATCTTCCGGTAGGTCGCCTCGATCGAGCCCGAGGGGCCGATGGCGACCGCGGTGTTGTACACCCGGCCCTCGACGGGCTCGAACACCCCGGCGATCACCGACAGGCCGTGCTCCCGCGCCGCTCCGGCCAGCCCGGTGACGAACGGCCCGTCCAGTGGCTGGGCGAGGTCGGTGACGTGCCTGCCGTACCGGGTGAGGGTGGCCTCCGGGAATATCGCCAGCTCGGCGCCACCCGAGGCGGCCTCGGCGAGGGCGTCGAGGGCACGGCTCAGGTTGGCGGAGGGGTCTTCGGCCACCGGGATCTGACAGAGGGCGATGCGTGTCACGGATGTGACCCTATCCGTCTGTTCGGTACTCGTTCCATCCACGTGAGGCTCCGCCACGCCCATTCCAGCGGCCCGTACCTGTACCTGGCCAGCCACGCGCGGCTGAAGAACGCCTGAAACACCAGGACGGCGACGGAGAGCGCCACACCGGCGAGCCGGGTGTCGTCCGCGATGAGCAGCGGTAAGAAGAGCAGGATGATCGGGGTGCTCATCAGGTAGTTCGTCAGCGCCATCCGGCCGAGCGGGGCCAGGGCCGCCAGCAGCGGGTCGCGCAGCCGGGTCCGCAGCAGGAGCAGCAGCCCGGTGCCGTAGGCCGTGGCGGCGGCGAGCCCGGCGGCCGCGTAGACGGCCCCGTGGAAGAGGACGGGGTCCTTGGCGATACGGATCCAGAGCCAGGTGAGCGTCACGCCCAGCACCGCGCTCGCCACGAACGCGGGCGGCAGCAGCCACTCGGGTGGCGGGCGTTCCATCAGGGCCATGCCCAGCACGAACAGGCCGGGGATGAGGATCATTCCGCCGCCCTGGTGCACCGCCCACGCGGTGAGGGTGACGCCCAGCACCACCACCGCGGGCTGGGGGAAGAACGAGACGGGCAGCAGAACCAGCGCCCCGAAGATCGCGTACGGCAGGAGCACCTCGCCGTGGTTGAAGAACTGGTGGATCAGGCCGAGGGCCGCGAGCACCGCCAGCCTGCGCAGCAACACGGCACGAGGGTGTTCGGTCCGCCCGGATGCCGACCTCAGGAAGAGGACGAAGCTCAGCCCGAACAGGAACGAGAAGATCGGGTAGAACCTGCTCTGCAGCAGGTTGTCGATCGCCCAGTCGACCGCGTTGCGATCGGCGTCCCTCAGATGCTCGCGTGTGTGCTGCCAGGTGTTGACCAGCATGATCCCGCACACCGCGAAGCCGCGGAGCGCGTCGAGCTCGTGGAGCCGGGTTGATCCGGTCGGTCCCGTTGGGTCCGTCGGTTGGGTCGGTCCGGTCGGTCCGGTCGGTCCGGTCGGTTGGGTCGGTCGGGTCACAGGAAATAGACGTATCACCCCATAATCGCTTACGCATAGACGACGTCTCTTACGCACAGACGACCCCGTTCATCGATCGGCGCCCGGACGGCCGGGATGGCGGGCGGCGCCTCGGGCCGGGTGACCGGCCCGCCGCCCGCCGCTCAGAGGTCGGGCCCGTCCGGGGAGAGGGGGACGGGCGTCGCGTTCCTTCGTGAGGGTGTCACCGTTTCCCGCGAGGGTGTCGCCGTTTTCGTGAGGTCACCGTCCTCGGCGAGGTGTCGCCGTCCTTCGTGAGGTCGCCGTCCTTCGTGAGGTCGTTGTCCTTCGCAAGGGTGTCACCGTCCTCCGCGAGGGCCCGGTAGGCGGGCCGGAGCAGGTCCTGAATCGGGACGCGCCGCGCCGTGAGCGCGGGCGGTTCGAGGGCGCGCAGCAGCAGGTCGGGCGGGCCCGCGGGCGGCGCCGTCCGGTCTCGCAGGCGGGCGGGGGAGACTCCGGGCTCGTAGAAGTCGGCCAGCCGGTCGGCGAACGGCACGTCGGTCACGTCGAGCGGCCCCGGCCGTGCCTCCCGATCCTCGGCGGCCGCGTCGCCGCCCGTCTGGCGGAGGGCGTCGAGCAGGGCGTCCCTCGCCATGCCCCGCCAGGCGAGGACCAGGAACGGGTCGTCGTCGAACGCCTCGGCCAGCACGTACAGGACCGCCGACAGATGCTTGCAGGGGAAGCCCCAGTCGGGACACGAGCAGTCCATGTCCAGGTCGCGCTGATCGGGGAAGAGCGGCAGCCCGCACTCGCGGAAGACGTCCTCGATCTCCGGCGGCATCTCCCCGGCGAGCAGTTTCGCGCGGTGGAGGGCTTGAGCGCCCAGCGCCTCGGCGAGTGTCCGCCACCGGTCCGCGTCGTAGGCCGTGATCTCGATGCGGACCCGGTACGGGCTCTTCCTCGACCCCTGCACCCGCGCCGCGACCAGCCCGGGGCCGAGCTCCAGGTCGAGGACCTGGCCCGAGCGCGCGTACGAGCGCCCCCGGCCGAGCCTGCCCCTGTCGCAGACGCGCTCAAGGATGTCGATGAACCGCCGCGACCACCACCGCTCGCCGATCGAACCCCGCCTGCTGCGCACCCGCATGCCGCCCTCGACCCGGATCGGCCCGGAGGAGTCGAACCAGCCCTTGCCGCTCATCGCGCCTCCCCCGCCGCCGGTTCGCGAGCGCACCCGTGAAGCGCGCCACACTTGCCCGGGTCGTGTCCGTGCGAGGTGGGCCTCCCCGGATCATGCCCGACCTGGAGGCATCCGCCTGACGCGTCTCGCCCGACGACTCGCCCGCCGCCCCCGCTCACGAGACGGCCTCCGGGCCGAGCCGGAACAGCTCGCGCAGCTGGTCGGTGGACAGGTCGGTGATCCAGTCTTCGCCGGTGCCGACCACGCT